>JBICIB010000277.1:0-2862 GCA_043101415.1 Planctomycetota bacterium JB042
CTCTTCTTCACCGGCGGGCCGACCAACCCGTTCTCGGTCTTCTACATGGTGAACATCGTGCTCGCGGCGGTCGTCCTCCCGCCGCTCTGGGCCGGCGGCGTGACGCTCCTCGCGCTCGCGAGCTTCACCACGCTCTTCTTCGCGCACGTCCCGCTCCCCGAGCTCGTCGACATGGGATACCGTCCCCCCGCGAACGACGCGGCGCCGACGATGCCGGGCGAGCGGATGAGCCTCTACCTGAAGGGACTCCTCGTCGCCTCGGTGATGGCGGCGACGACGGTCGCGGTCTTCGTCACCCGCCTGACCGCGGAGCGAAACGCCCTCGAGGAGAGCCTCGAGGGCGTGCGGAGCCGCAAGGCGCGCTCGGAGCGGCTCGAGGCGCTCGGCACGCTCGCCGCCGGCGCGGCGCACGAACTCGCGTCCCCCCTGTCGACGATCGCCGTGATCGCGAAGGACCTCGAGATCGCGCTCGCCCGCGCGCTCCCGGACGACGAGGCGGCGGAGGACGCGCGGCTGATCCGGCAGGAGGTCTCCCGCTGCCGGCAGATCCTGGACCAGATGGCGGCGGACGCCGGGCAGAGCGCGGCCGACAACGTCGTGGTCGGGACGGTCGACGAGCTGATCGACGCCACCCTCCAGAACCTCCGCCGCCGGGACCACGTCGAGATCGCGGTCCGCCCGGAGACGCGCCACCGCCCGCTCCGTCTGCCGCGCCGCGCGCTCTCCCTCGCGCTCCGGCAGATCGTCAAGAACGCCCTCGACGCCTCGAAGGACCGCGGCCCGATCCGGCTCGAGGTGAGCGAGACGAACGACGAGCTGCTCGTCGTCGTCGTCGACCGGGGGGAGGGGATGACGCGCGAGACGCTCGAGCGTGCAACCGACCCGTTCTTCACCACGAAGGAACCGGGCGAGGGGATGGGGCTCGGCCTCTTCCTCTCGCAGTCGGTCGTCGAGCGCCTCGACGGGCGGATCACCTTCGACTCGCGCCCCGGCGAGGGGACGACGGTGACCGTCGGGCTCCCCCTCGCCGCCGTCCGTCCGCCCGACGACGGATCGCCCGGTCCGGACGCATCCTGAGGGGGTACGCTGTGCGGAATCGTCCCCGCCGGGGGCGACCGGACCGAACGACCGAAGGACTCGCGATGACCGACCGCCCGACCCCGAGTGCCACCGACGACCACGGGACGCCGCCGACGCTCCTGATCGCGGACGACGACGCCATCTTCCGCGAGCGGCTGGCGCGGTCGTTCCGGACGCGGGGGTACGACGTCCGGACGGCCGGGAACGTGAAGGCGGCGCTGGAGGCGGCCCGCGAGGACTCGCCCGAGCTCGCGGTCGTCGACCTCCGGATGCCCGGCGGGACCGGCGTCGAACTCCTCCGCGAGCTGAAGACGATCGACCCGTCGACGAAGGTCCTGATCCTCACGGGGTACGGGAGCATGGCGACGGCGGTCGAGGCGGTGAAGCTCGGCGCCGAGAACGTCATCCCGAAGCCCGCGGACGCGGACGAGATCCTCGCCGCGTTCGAGCGCGGGGAGAAGCCGAACGAGGCGGTCCAGACCGACTACCAGGCGCCGACGCTCGCGCGGATCGAGTGGGAGCACATCCAGCGCGTCCTGACCGACTGCGGCGGGAACATCTCGGAGGCGGCGCGCCGGCTCGGCATCCACCGCCGGTCGCTGCAGCGGAAGCTGAACAAGTACGCCCCGCGCTCATGAGGCGGTTCCGGCCCGCGACCCTCCTTCCGTTCGTCCTCGTCCTCGCCGCGGTCGCGTGGCCGACGTGCGCCGACCGGTCGGCGGACGGGGGCGGCGCGTCCGGCCGGCCGCACCGCATCCTCCTCGTCACGATCGACACCCTCCGGGCCGACCACCTGCCGTGGCACGGCTATCCGAGGCCGACGGCGCCTTCGCTCGCGGCGCTGACCGATCGCTCGCTGGTGTTCGAGACCGCGGTCTCGGCGGCCAGTCACACCGCGCCGAGCCACGCCTCGATGCTGACCGGGCTCTATCCGGCCCAGCACGGGGTCCTCGAGAACGGGATGTCGCTCGGCGACGACGCGCTCCCGCTCGCGAGGCTCCTCCGGGACGCCGGCTACCGGACCGGGGCGTTCAGCAGCGTCTCGTTCCTCTTCGGGCTCGACCGGGGGTTCGACCGGTTCGACGCGCCCGCGCCGATCGACGAGGCGGCGGCGCGCTCGGGGGAGGCGTTCGAGCGGTACCGTCCGGCGGTCCGGACGGTCGACGCGGCGCTCCGGTGGCTCGACGAGCAGGGGGAGACCGGGGCGTTCGCCTGGGTCCACCTGTTCGACGTGCACGAATGGATGCGCGACGAGCCGGTCGCCGCCGACCTCGCGGCCGTCGGCGCGCCTTCGGACGACGAGCATTTCCGGTTCCTTCTGTCGACCGACGCGATCAACCCGTCGATGTCGTCGGAGGAGCGGGCCGCGTTCCTCGAGGCGATCGACCGGTACGACGCGAAGATCCTCGCCGTCGATCGGGAGGTGCGCCGGCTGATCGAAGAGGCCGACCGGGCGGCGCCGGGGCGGACGGTCGCGCTGATCACCTCCGATCACGGGGAGGGGCTGTTCGCGCACGGCTACGAGGGGCACGGGCGGGAGCTGTACGAGGAGCAGATCGCGGTCCCGCTGCTGGTTCACGCCACGGACGGCTCGCTCGTCGGGCGGACCGCGGATCTCGTCCGGACGGTCGACGTCTTCCCGACCCTGCTCGAGGCGGCGGGGGTCGCGGTCCCGCCGCTCCTGGAGTGCGCCGACCCGGCCCTGGGGGCGCGTTCGCTCCTCCCGTACGCTCGGGACGGCGGGCGCGGCGAGCCGGGGCGGCTCGCCTTCGCGCAGCGGAA
>JBICIB010000278.1:0-3269 GCA_043101415.1 Planctomycetota bacterium JB042
GGCCGGAGCCTTGCTGCTCGGCCTCGCCTCCGCGACGTCCGCCGGCGTCGTGCACGACGAAACGACCGACGGCGAGCTCTCCGGGGACCCGAACGCGCCGACCCCCCTCGCCTTCGAACTCGGGAGCAACACGGTGAGCGGCACCGTCGTGAACGCGAGCCCGCGCGACTACATCACGTTCACGCTCCCGCCCGGCACCGTGCTGACGGCGATTCAGCTGCCGGTCTACCAGTTCCCGAACGGGAACCCGGGGAACACGGGCTACCACTCCCTCGCGGCGGGGCCGACCAGCTTCTTCCCGAACCTCGCGACCGGGGCGAACTTCCTCGGCGGCGACCACATCTTCGGGTTCCAGGCCGGGACGGACGTGCTGCCGGGGCTCGCGAGCGCGGCGCAGAACGGGACCGGGTTCCCGTCGCCGCTCGCGGCGGGGACGTACACGTACCAGATCCAGCAGACCGGCCCGGAGGTGACCGACTACCAGCTCGACTTCATGGTCGAGTGCGTCGGCGCCGCGACGTCCGTGCCGTACGGCGCCGGGAAGCCGGGGACGAACGGCGTGCCGGTCCTCTCGTCGAACGCGCCGCCGGTGCTCGGCGGGGCCTCCGACCTGACGATCTCGAACGGCCTCGCCGGCGCGGGTCCGGTCCTCCTGTTCGTCGGCTTCTCGTCGACGTCGCTCCCGTTCGACGGCGGCGCGCTCCTCGTCAACCCCGCGCTGACGCTGACGCTCCCGCCGCTCGGTCCGGCCGGCAGCCTGACCCTCCCCGCGCCGCTCCCGCCCGACCCGACGCTCTGCGGTCTCTCCCTCTTCACGCAGGCGATGTACGCCGACCCGGCCGCCGGCGGCTTCAACCAGAGCGCGCAGACGAACGGTCTGCAGTGGACGTTCGGGAGCTGACCGCCCCGCGCGGACCCGCTCGAACGTGATCGGGAGGCCGTCGGCCCGCGCCGGCGGCCTCCCGTCGCGTCTCGGTCGCCTCGCCCGCACCGGTGTCCGACACCAGCGCTTGACCGCGTCGGGGTCAGGCACCGACGCGGGCGGGCGATCGGCGGGCGGAGCGGGGCGGGCGCTCGGCGATCGCGCGCGGGACCGACCTCGGGGGGCCGCGCCGCGCGGGAGACCGAAGGGGTGCGCCCGCGCCGACTTCGGGGCGGGGAGGGCGAATCGGACGGCGGGGCGGGCAACCGGCGCGCGAGAAATCCGTTCGAATGGCGGAGCCCGACCATGACGCACGACCTCGACACCCTCCTGCGCGAGCGCTTCGGCCTCGACGCCTTCCGCGACGGACAGCGGGAGGCGATCGAGGCGCTCCTCGAGCACGGCCGGCTGATCTGCATCCAGCCGACCGGACACGGGAAGTCGCTGCTGTACCAGTTGCCGTCGCTCCTGCTCGACGGGATGACCGTCGTCCTCTCCCCGCTCCTCGCGCTGATCCGCGACCAGACGCGCCAGCTCTCCGAGCGGTTCGGCATCCCGGCCGGGGCGATCCATTCCGACCAGTCGGAGGAGGAGAACGACGAGGTCGTCCGGCGGGCGAATGCCGGCGCGCTCCGGATCCTCTTCGTGGCCCCCGAGCGGCTGGAGAACCTCGACGGCTTCCAGTTCGTCACCGGGCTGCCGGTCGACCTGCTGGTGGTCGACGAGGCGCACTGCATCTCGACCTGGGGGCACGACTTCCGGCCCGCGTACCGGTGGATCGTGAAGGCGGCGCACGAGCTCGAGCGGCGGCGGCCGGAGCTTCGGGTGCTCGGCCTCACCGCGACCGCGGACGAGCGGGCGGAGGCGGACATCGCGACGCAGTTCGAGGGGCTCGGCGGGAGGAAGCCGACCGTGCTCCGCGCGTCGACCGACCGGCCGAACCTCGCGCTCTCGGTGATCGGGACGATCGGGCTGGAGGAGAAGCTCGCCCGGCTGGCGCGTCTGTTCGAGTCCGGCGACGACGGCGGCGGCTCGGCGCTCCTGTACTGCGCGACGCGCGAGCGGACCGAGGTCGCGGCGGGGTTCCTCGCCGCGCGCGGCGTCGACGCGACGGCGTACCACGCCGGGATGCCGCCGGAGGTGAAGGCGGAGCGGCAGCGCGCGTTCTTCGCCGGCGAGCGGCGGATCGTCGCCGCGACGAACGCGCTCGGCATGGGGATCGACAAGCCGGACATCCGGACGATCGTCCACGTCGACGTGCCGGGGTCGATCACCGCGTACTACCAGGAGGTCGGCCGGGCCGGCCGCGACGGTCTCCCCGCGCGCGGCGTCCTGCTGTTCGATCCGCACGACCGGTCGATCCAGGAGCACTTCATCCGCTCGGCGCAGCCGTCCGAGGACGACTTCGCGAAGGTGCTGCTCGCGCTCGACCCGGAGGTCTCGCCGCCGAACCGGACCGAGATCGGCGTCCGTTCCGGCCTGCATCCGACGAAGGTGACCGTCGTCCTCGCCGAGCTGCGCGAGCAGGGGTTCGTCGAGAAGGTCCGGGACGGGAGGCGGCAGGTGTACGTCCCGACCGCGCGCGACGGCGCGCCCGACCTCGGGCGGTACCGACGGCAGCTCGAGGTCCGGACCGACGAGCTCCGCGCGATGCTCGCGTACGGCGAGGGACGGACCGGCTGTCTCATGAAGACGCTCCGGGAGGCGCTCGGCGACCGGCGGGCGGACGCGTGCGGCCGGTGTTCGACCTGCCGGCCCGACGCGGGGGACCCGGCGCCGCTCGCCGACGAGGAGCGGGTCGCGGCGCGGCGGTGGATCGTCGACCGCGAGCTCCTGATCGCCCCGACCCGGACGCCGCGGATGGCGGCGGGGCTCACGCTCATCGACGGGGAGGTCCGGTCGCCGATGTTCGTCGACTTCATGCGCCGCCGCGCCGACTCCGAGCGGGACGGGCTCGCGGACGACGTGCGGCGCCTCCTCGAGCGGCGGATCGACGCGCTCGCCGAGCGGCACGCGTTCGCCGCCGTGGTCGCGGTCCCGTCGCGCACGTGGGCGCAGCGGACCCGGGTCGCGGAGGACGTGGCGGCGCGGCTCGGCGTGCCGGTGGTCGACGCGCTGGCGTGGGAGACGGTGCCGGACGTGCGGCAGGGCGAGCTGGAGAACAACGACCAGCGCCGGGCGAACGTCAAGGGGAGGATGATCGCGGACCCGGACGTCCTCCCGGCGGGGCCGCTCCTGCTGCTCGACGACTACGTCGGTTCGGGGGCGACGCTGGCCGAGGCGGTGCGCGCGCTCCGGAAGGGGGCGGGGTTCGCGGACGACGTCGTCCCGCTCACGATCGCGCGCG
>JBICIB010000279.1:0-3244 GCA_043101415.1 Planctomycetota bacterium JB042
CCGCCCGGTCCGCCGCGTCCGAGGACGGGGACGACGGCCCTCCCGATCTCCGGATCCTCCGGCTGTTCCGACTCCTCCGCCTCGAGGCGGAGGGAAGGGAAGCCGCCCCTCCGCCTCCCCCCGACCTGATCGAGCGGGACGGGGAGATGTACGTCGTCGAGGGCGGCCGGACCGTCAAGGCCGCGGTCGGCGGCGGCGCGCTCGGGACGGTGAAGGGGGAGGCGCTCGCGGCGCGGGTCGGCGCGAACCTCCGCCGCATCGTCCGGCGGGTCCGCGACGCCGGCGCGGCGCCGGTCCTCCTGACGTACGCCACGGAGAACCAGCCGATCTTCCGGACCTTGAACGCGAACGCGCGGGCGGTGGCGGCCGCTCTGGACGTCCCGCTGGTCGCGCTCGACGAGGCGCTCCGCGGGCCGGTCGCCGAGCACGGCTACCGGGCGCTCTTCTTCCCCGACGACCATCCGACGGCGCGCGGGAACGAACGCGTCGCCGAGGCGGTCGCGGCGCGGCTCGAGCGGCTCGGCCTGGTCCGGCCGGCGCGCGGGTCGGCGCCGCCGGCGGCCGCGTCGGCTCCGGCGGCCCTCTCCGTCGTCGCCGCGGACGAGGCCGCCGTCGAATTCTCGATCGAAGGAGCGCCCGACCGGGACTTCCAGGTCGTCCTCTCCCCGCTCGAGGGGCCTCCGGTCGAGTTCGCCGGCGTGCGGGCGCCGCTCGGGGCCCATCCGCTCGTCGCCCGGAGCCTCGAGTCCCAGAACCTCCGGGGCCGGACCGACGCCACCGGCGCGGCCCGGTGCCGCCTCTCCCGCGCGTTCGTCGCCGAGCATCGGGGAGAGACGCTGTTCGCCGTCGTCGCGATCTTCCCGCCCGTGGTCGGTCCCGACTCGCCGCCCACCGTGTCGGACCGCGTCTCGATTCGCCCGTAATCGACTGTCAGATCACGGTTTTCCACCGACTTGCGAGAGCTTCACGCGATCTTGGCCCGTCCCGGCCATGCTCCTCGTCGATGAAGGAGCGGGGCGGGAGCGCCGATCCGCCGCCCCGACGGAGCGTCGCATGAGCCACGTGTTGATCATCGAGGACGACGAGGACGTCGTCGCGGTCGTCGCCCACCACCTCCGGAAGCACGGACACTCGGTCTCCGTCGCGTACGACGGGTCGGAGGGGTACCTCACCGCGGTGCGGGAGCGGCCGGACCTGGTCCTGCTCGACCTCCTCCTCCCGGGGTTCACGGGCCAGCAGGTCCTCCACCTCCTCCGGACCAATCCCGACGTCCGCGGGACGCCGATCCTCGTCCTCTCCGCCCTCGAGGGCGCCGAGCGCCGCACGGCCGCCGCCGACGACACCCTCGGCAAGCCGTTCCGGCTCGACGTCCTCTCCGAGCGGATCCGGCGCCTCCTCGGCCCCGGCGGGAACCTCGCCACGGGGCCGACCGCCGCTTCCGCGTAGGGATTCCAGGGCCGCCGAAGCCGCCCGAGCCGCTACAGCCGCGAGAGCCAGTCCCGAGCGCGATCGACGTCGACGAGCTCCTCGACGCCCCGGGCGGCGAGCCCTTCGGTCAGGAGCTTCCGGGCCCGCTCGTGATCGCGGGCGTCCCCCTTGCGGATCAGGCCGAGTCCGAGGAGGACCTTCGCCGCCCCGCCGAACCGGAGGTCGCCGGTGAATCCCTCCAGGTCCCCTTCCGCGACGTTGAAGTCGCCGCGATCGCCCGCGTCGAGGTAGCGAAGGAGGCGTGCGCGCGCCTTGAAGAAGCCGACCTCCTCGAGCCGCTCCGGATCGACCAGGCCGATCTCCGCCTGCTCGAACGCCTCGAGGGCGTCCCCGTGCCTCCCCCGCGCCGCGAACGCCCGCCCCCGGACGACCTGGAGGTCCGGATCGCCCGGGTGCTCCTCGAGCGCGGCCGTCGCCACGCGGAGCGCCTTGGCCGGGTCGTCCTCGACGGCGAGCGCCTGCTCGGCCTCGTCCAGCGCGGCCGCGCGCGCGCGGGCCCGCTGGTCGGCGTCGAGCCAGTACGCGACCCCGCCCCCGGCCACGAGGAGCGCGACCACGGCGAGAAGGACGACGCGAGGACTCAAGGGGTGCGGGCTCGAAGGTGAAGGGGTGCGGTCGAGGGAGCGGGGATCAGCCGCTCGCTTCCATGGCGTAGTCGTCGCCCGGTTCGAGGCGGCGGGCGGACTCCCCGCGGCGCCGCATCTCGTGCGGTCCGACCTCGCCGTCCCGGACGGACTTCGAGTCGAGCACCGTGCTGCAGACGTTGCAGATCAGGCGCACAAAAAGGCTTCCGTTCGCTTCGAGGATCTGTTCCTCGCGCACGTCGAAGATACTGCACGGGCAGCTCTGCATCGGTCCCCCCAGAGCAATGCCTCGCTGCCCGGTTCGTGACGCCGGGTTCGAGGTCCGTCCCATCGAGTCGAGCACACGAAGACCCACGAGCCACGATGGCGGCGACTCGCAGGACCCTCACGGGCCCGGCACACCCTTCCTTCTCGCATCTTCCCTCGATCTTCGTCAACCGGCCGTCTTCTGCCGGTAGGCGAAGAAGAGCAAGGAGTTCACGTCCTCTATGCTCCCTTCGACGAGACGCTGCCGGGAAGGGAATTGTTCGGCGAATCCTTCGTACTTTTCGCGCGCCGCCTCGAGTTTCTTGATCGCTTCGTCGAGTTTCACGTTCTTTTCGGCCGGCGTGAGCCCCCCGTCGCGGACCTCCACGAGGATCGCCTTCGCCTCCTTCTGGAGCCCCTCCCCCTCGTCGATGAGGGTCCGGTCGTAGCTCCTCTTCGTGCGTTTCGACGATCGGGACGCGTCGCGGGCGCGGCGCTTCTCGGCCAGCTCCTGGAGGATCTGGTCGGCGAGCGCGGTCGACCCCTCCCCCTCGGCGGCCGCGGGCGCCCGGTCGTTCGCCCCGGACGGCGGCGTGGGGTAGAGGTTCGTCACGACCGGCCGCTTCCGCTCGGCCTCGAGGGGCCCCTTCGGCGTCGGCAGGGACGCGACGTCGTCCCCCGCCTCCCCGCGGAAGAACCTCTTCATCGCCTCCGGGTTCCCGATCACGACCAGCGCCCCTCCCATCAGGAGGAGCCCGACCGCCACGGCGATCGGGATCGCGGACGAGCGCGGCTCGGGGCGCGGAGGGCGCTCCCGGCGTTCGCGGGGGGCGGCGCCGGCGAGGTCGGCCGCGATCCCGATCGCCGTGGCGGTCGGGCTCCTCCTGATGGGAGGGGCGCTGGTCGTGATCGGGAACCCGGAGGCG
>JBICIB010000280.1:0-8035 GCA_043101415.1 Planctomycetota bacterium JB042
GCTTCGAGTGGCAGAGCCCCTCCGCCGGCGAAGGGATCGTGGAAGGCGGGCAGCTTCTTACGGTCGAACAGCTCTTTCGCCCGCGGATCGTCGGCGTTCTCCGCGCAGGCACGCCGCCAGCTCTGCCAGATCTCGTCGCGCGCCGCCTGCAGCACCGTCTCGTTGGAGGTGTTTTCCCACAAGACCAAGTCTTCGATGATCTTGAACAGCCGCTGCCGCTCCTTCTCCTGTTTCTTCTCGGTCGGGAACAGGTCCGGATGAGCCGACGGGTCGTCCACCATCTGCGCAAAGATCACTGCCCGCGCCGCCGCCAGCGGCCGACGTGCCCACCAGAGATGCAACGTGCTTGGGTGACCATGCCGGATCGACTTCTCTCTCGCCGACGCCTTGTTGATCGCCTCCAGCGGAAGCGCGACTTCGATCAGCTTCTTCTTTCCGGTCAAGGTCGGCACCTCACCCTTGGATACGCGGCTCGGGGAACCATGCTGTCAGGTCGAGTTGGCCGCAGTAGACGTAGTCGAGGCCGTTGCCGTCCCCGCTCCCCTTGGGAGTGAACATCGCTCCGTGCTCGTTCACGTAGAAGCGGCCACCCGGGTGACCGCGCTGGGCGGCGACATCGCGGACGGCGGCCATGAGCTTCGAGGCGTCCCCGAGCACCTTCGAGAGCCGCACCTTGCGCGTCATTCTGGGACGGACCTCGGGGGGATCGCCGTCCGTCAGGGCTGGCGTCTCGTAGTAAATGTCTCCCGCGCCGGCGGCGAGCACGTAGGGGACGCCCGGCCTCGGACCGACCCAGGAATCTCCTGGCGAGAGGCTGGATCCGTCGGGGCGCACGGGGCGCGTCGTGAGCGGCTGGTCCTCGAACGCGAAGGTCAGGTCATCGCCCAGCCGGCCGGCGAAGTAGTAGTGCGAGCCGGTTCCCGACGAGCCGAGCGCGGAGACCGGAACGATCACGTGGCGGTACTCGTTGACGTAGAACGGCCCGCCCAGCTGTTGGCGCACCTGCTTCTTCACCGCGTTGACCATCTCCGCGACGTCATCCGCGCCGCCTTCCACGGCCAGATACCGGAGGCCCTCCTCGGTCTCGTAGAAGACCGTGACCCGCCAATCGCCGTCGACGAACCGCACGGCGTACTTGGCGAGCTTGCTGACGTTCTGCGGCCAGACGCCGCGGTAGAGAGTCGGTGCGCTCATAGATCCTCCTCCGAGATCCACTCGTTCCAGCCCGGCCATGATCCGGGATCGACCCATCCGACGTAGAAGGCCCCCCACGACCCGTCCCGCCGGCGACGGTTGGTGATGACGTGCCCATTCACCGTGACGCGAACGCGGCCTCCACCATCGCCTGGCCGGGCTCGACGGAACCCCTGCGCGAGCGACCGATCCGGTCCTCGCAGCCGCTCCAGGATCTCCTCGCTGCCCCATGCGGCGGGATGGTACCAAGTGCAGTCGAGCGCGCCGTCGGACTGCATGATGCACTCCAGCCCCGTCGTCTTCGGTCCCGGCCAGACGTCTCCCGGTTCGAGTCGACCGGGTTCGGCCAGGTCGAAGAGCGATCCGTCGGGACGCTCCAGCACGACCCGGCCCTCGAACCTGCCGACGAGCACTCGGTGCCCGATCTTCTGCTCCTCCTGGAGCGGCTTGACGACCCGACCGTTGGGCAGGAAGAGGACGCGCCCTCCGTTCCAGCGTTCCAGGACGACCTTCGTCAACGCGCGGACTGCCGCTCCGTCGCGGACGACCCAGAACTGCATGCCCTCGTCATCCCCGACCCATGTGCCGAGCTCCCCATGGTGGAACCGGAAACCCGAACGTGTTCCTCGGGCAGGACAGTACGGGCCGAGCCATCGAGGGTACCTCCGCACCTCGGGTCGGAACGTGGCCGGGCTCACGACCGGAACTCCAGCGGCGCGAGGCGCTCTTCGTACGGGATCCGCTCGCCCTCGAGCTCGAGCCAGTAGGCGCCGTCGCCGTCCCACAACAGCTCCCGGACCTCGACCCCGCGCTCCTCCTCGACGGACTTGACCCATCGGAGGAGGAGGTCTCGCGCCCGACCTCCCTCGGGTGACTTCGCCTTGTCCGGACCGAGCGCGAAGCTCACCGTGCCCTTCTTACGACCCTCTTCGCGGCCGAAGACGCGCCGGCCCGAGACCGTCATGACCTTGAGCCGCACGGCCTCGTGCGCGTCGGGCGCCTCGGGCTCGTCGACGGTCCCGAGGAAGCGCCAGTCCGGCTCGCCCGAGCCCGCTGAATCGACGCGGACGATCAAGTGGCCGGCAGGAGTCCGTCGCGCCCGCCGGTGGGCGTTCCGCTCGAGGATCGCCTCGACGAGGGACCGCGGGGCATCGACCAGGCCGCCCTCCTCGGAGCGGAGGTTCCCGGACGTGTCGACCCGCAGGTCGAGGCCGAGCGACTGTGCCGGGTAGGGATCGCCGACACCGAGCGACTCGACCTCGACGTCCCAAGAAGGCGGCCGGTACCGACGGGGCGGACTCGAGATCTCCTCGAGGTCGTCCGGCCACTGCCCTGCCTCGCCCGAGGGGACCCAGTGGAAGTAGCGGTTGCGCTCCGCGCCGATCACGTCCTCCCAGTCGGCCTTCTCGTAGATCGCCTCGTCCTCGGTGTCCCGGACGTATAGGACGACGATGCGCGCTTGCCGTCCCCCCGTCTTCCGTCGGAGCATGCGTCCGAGACTCTGGATCCGCTGGCGGACCGAACTCGAGGAGGCCGCGATGATGCCGAGGTCGGCGGATGGAACGTTGAATCCTTCGACCAGGGACTTGGCGCTGATGATCGCTCGGGCGACTCCCTGCCGGAACGCCTCGATGTTCTCCGCGCGGAGGCCGTCCGGGAGCTGGCTGTGCTCGAGAACGCACGGAATCCCGCGCTCCTCCGCCTCGAGGAAGAGGGTCTCGATCTCGTCGATCGACTCGTGGAAGAGGATGGCGCGCCCGGCCTCGTCCGCCACCGTCTCGGAGAGGATGGCGACCGCGACGTCGACGCGTGCCCGGGCTCGGTAGAGGAGTCGCTTGCGTCGATTCGCCAGCGTGTTGAAGCGCTCGGCGTTGGCGGAGGCCGCACCCCCTCGACTCGCCTGGGTCTGGCACCAGGCCAGGAACGGCTGCCGCGACCGGCTGCGTCGGTGGCCGGCCTGGAGCGACTTGCGGAGGTCGCTGATCTCTCGGCTCAATCGGGCGTGCACGCCCGCCTCCTCGGGCGAGAGCATGAGCCCGACGTGCCACACCTCGAACTGCGTCAGCAGCCCGGCCTCGAGGCTCTGCCGGATCGTGAAGTCGTAGATGATGGGACCGAGCGCCTTGCCGACCACGCCGCTCTCGTACGCCTCGTCGGCGGCGACCCCCTCCTCTCCCTCGTCCTGCTCCGGCGTGGCCGACAGACCGAGCGTGTACTTCGGGTGCGCGTCGAAGATGCGGCGTGCCTGCTTGGCCCTGGCGCGGTGGCACTCGTCGACGACGAGGAGCATGCGGTCGGCCCACTTCTGCTTCTTGACCAGCCCCGGGAGTCGCTCACGCGCGGAGTTCAGGACGCAGATCAGGATGCGGACCCGGTCGAGAGGCGGGAGGTCCTGGCCGCCGCCCATGAGGCCGATGGCCGCGGACGGCACGTTGCCCTGTCGCAGCTCTTCACACCACTGAAACATGAGCGGAATCGTCGGGACGACGACCACCAACCGGAGGTCGGCCTCGCGCTCGTTCTGGAGCCGCTCGGCGGCCGCCAGCGCGAAGAGCGTCTTCCCGCCTCCGGTGGCGACCTTCACCGTGCCGCGCCCCTGCCTCATCCACTTCGTGAGGCACTCCTGCTGCCAGCCATAGAGAGAGCAGTCCTCGGGGAGCAGCCGCCACTGGTCGGGGACGGCCGTCGAGGAGTCGTCGGATGAGGGTCCGCTCCCGCCTCCCCTTCGATCGGACGCACTCCGCTCCCGCCGCTCGTGCATCGCGCGTCGCGTCTGCAGTTGGAGGAGCCGGAGTCGGTCCTCGCCCGTGAAGATCGGGAGTGGTTCCTCCGCGGTGCTCAAGCCGGGCACTCCGGACGCAAGGTGAACGAACCTCTCATCGCGGCTCCTCCCCCCGCGCGAGGAGTTCGCCGAAGTGGTAGTTCACGCTCGTCACACCGAAGTCGGGCTCGCGGCGGAACGGCCGGCGCAGATAGACCACGCGGTGGTTGTCCTCGTTCAGGAACTCGACGAGGGCCAGGATGAAATCGTCGGGCTTGTTCAGGCTGGTGAGGATCTCGTTCTTCGTCACGGTGACGTCGTCGGCGCCGGTGACCCGCCCCTTCACTTCGAGGAAGCGGAGGCTCCCCGTCTCGGGGATTCGACTCTCGATGTCGTAGCCCAGCTTCTCGAACTCGCGGTCGACCGGCTCGAAGCCGAGGCTGCGCTCCACGTCCATCACGATGGCGCGGGCACGCGCGGCCGAAGCCTGCGTGTCGACGGCGTGCGCCGGACCGCCCCCTGCGTTTCCCTTCAGGTCGGCGACGAGTCCGAGCGGGATGACCACGATTCCGCCCAGCACCACGGGCGGGACGGCCGAGATCTTGGCCTCGCGGTCGAGCTCGGCCAGACGGCGCTGGAGACGCGCCTGCAAGTCGTCCGCGCGGCGGCGCGCCTCCCGCGAATTGAGGCGCGCGCCGGCCTTGCCGGCTTGCTCCTTGAGCTTGAGCTGCTCCGCGCGGTGGTCCCAGTAGGTGATCTCCTTGGTGAGCCGGTCCTTCACGGCGGCACGCGTCTTCTCGATCCACTGCAGCCGTCGACCGCGGACCTCGCTCACGTGCGCGGGGACGACCTCGGCGATCGCGTGGCTCATCGCCGTCTGCTCGAGATCGCGCGTGATCCACGCGCACTCGGGCCGGGCGAGGACGTCCTCCAACCCGGGCTCGTCGTCCTTCAGTGGACGGTAGTCGAGGTAGGGCGCGTAGTGCAGTGTCCGACTGTTCCCGTCCGCGTCCATCTCGACGTAGAGCATGCGGCGCGAGATCGCGCGACGACCGCCGGAGGGGAGGATGTTCGCGTCCTGGACGGTGTGCTCGAGAGTGAAGAGCACGCGGACGGCTGTCCCGTGATCACGCTCGTCCACCAACACGGCGCCGCGCTTCAGCAAGTCTCGATGCCGCTCGAGGGTCAGGTCGAGTGCCGCATCGAGCAGCGGATGCCCGGGGCAGACGAACGCTGCCAGCGGCTGCCCGGGCGGGGCGATGAGGTCCTTCTCGAAGGCGACGCGCTCGTAGCGCGACAGGACCGGCTCGCCGGTCCCGATCTGGCGGTCCCGGTTTCGCACGGGCGCCGGCACGTGCGTCACCTCGTAGCGCCGCGGCTCGCGTTGGCGGAGAGTGCCGCCGAGCCGCTTGAACGCCTCGAGGAAGAACGACTCGATGTAGTGCGGCTGGAGCCGGCGAGCCTCGGCCCGTTCCATCTCCTCGCGCACTCGGGCGACGCGGCTCGAGTCCATGGCGTCGTGGGCGAGTGCTTGGTCCTCGAGCAGTGTTGCGAGATGCGGTCGATCGACGCCGGATTCGATCGAGCGGGTCAGGCGCGCCCGGACCTCGGGCTGGTCCCCGTAGCGGATCGCCTCGATGAGAAGCTCGCGGAGCGGGCGGCCCTCGAACTGGAGCTTGCCGAGGACGTCGAAGACCTGGCCGCCCAGCGCCTGGCGCGCTTCCTCGAGCTTCTCCAGGAGACGGCGATAGACGTCACCCTCGCGGGTCTCCTCGGCGACCAGGTTCCAGAGGTGGCAGACCTCGGTCTGACCGATGCGGTGGATCCGGCCGAAGCGCTGCTCCAAGCGGTTCGGGTTCCACGGGAGGTCGTAGTTCACCATGAGGTGAGCCCGCTGGAGGTTGATGCCCTCCCCGGCGGCATCGGTGGCCAACAGCACCTGGACCTCGGGATCGTGCAGGAAGTTCTCCTGCGCCTTGCGCCGTTCCTCCCGACCCATGCCGCCGTGGATCATCACCACGGCCTGCGGTCGACCGAGCAGGGACGAAATCTGGCGCTGCAGGTAGTCGAGCGTGTCCCGATGCTCCGTGAAGATCACGAGCTTCTGGCGCGGCGAGGCAACGGGCTTGGGGATCGGTCCCGCGCCGCGGACCGCCGGCTCGCCGACGCGACTCGCCTCCCCGGTCGACTTGAAGATCTCGCCGAGGAGGTGGGACAGCTCGCGCCACTTGGTGTCCTGTCCACTCCGGCGCACCTCGGCCGCGAGCGACTCGAGGCGCCCGAGCGTCGCGATCTCCGCCTTCAGCTCGACGACAGTCGCAGCGGCCGTCGCCTGATCGAGGATCTGCTCCTCGGCTGCTTCGACCTCGTCGCCGGGCGCCTCGTCAAGATCCTCGACGTCCTCGTCGTCGAGCTCGGGAACGTCGAGGGACGGGTCGGGCACGGCCGCACCCCGCTGCAGGAGCTCGAGTTCTCGCATCCGCTTCTCGAGGCGTTCGCGCCGCCGACGCAGCGACTGGTGGATCGCCTCCGGAGACGACGCCAGGCGTCGCTGCAGGATCGTGAGCGCGAACCCGACGGTGCCGGCACGCTTTTCGTTTTGGAGTGCCTCCGCTCGGTTGAACTCCTCCCGGACGTACTCGGTGACCTCCTTGTAGAGGCGCGCCTCCTCGTCGGACAGCTTGAACGGGACCGTGTATGCGATCCGCTCTGGGAAGAGTGGGCGTCCGTCGAACTTGAGGAGGTTCTCCTTGACCATTCGGCGCATCAGGTCGGAGACCTCGACCTGGTGCACGCCGTCGCGGAACTTCCCCTCGAACCGATCGCCATCGAGCAGCGCGAGGAAGAGCTGGAAGTCCTCCTCCTTGCCGTTGTGGGGCGTCGCCGTCATCAGCAGGAAGTGACGCGTGAGACCGGACAGCAGCTGGCCGAGACGGTAGCGCTTCGTGTACTTGACCTCGCCGCCGAAGAACGTGGCGGAGAGCTTGTGCGCCTCGTCGCACACGATCAGGTCGTAGCGACAGTCCTGGGCGGACAGCTTCTCCTGCACCTCCTCGTTGCGCGACAGCTTGTCGAGGCGGGCGATCGCGAGGTCGTTCTCGAGGAACCAGTTCCCAGTGCGGGCTGCCTCCAGCTTGTCGTTGGTCAGGATCTCGAACGGCAGGTGGAAGCGTCGATGGAGCTCGTCCTGCCACTGCTCGGCCAGGCTCCCCGGGCAGACGATCAGGCAGCGCTTGAGGTCACCACGGGCGAGAAGCTCCTTGATGAGCAGCCCCGCCATGATCGTCTTGCCGGCGCCCGGGTCGTCGGCGAGCAGAAACCGGAGCGGCTGGCGCGGCAGCATCGCCTCGTAGACGGCGGTGATCTGGTGCGGGAGAGGATCGACGAGTGAGGTGTGGACCGCGAGTACCGGGTCGAAGAGGTGCGCGAGTCGGATGCGATGCGCCTCGGAGACGAGTCGGTAGAGGGCGCCGTCGCCGTCGAAGCTCCACGGCCGACCCGACTCGACGATCTCGATTCGCGGCTCGTCGTCCCGGTAGAGGACCTCGTCATCGACCTTGCCGTCGGGGCCACGGTACACCAGAGTGAGAGCCTCGGAACCGTGCCAGGAGACACTGACGACCGTGGCGATCGCATCGGGGAGGATGCCGCGGACCGTGGCATCGGGCTGGAGGTCTTCGAGTCTCATCGTGCATCTCCCGACCGAGTGACGCGGCCGTCCCACCTCACAACGGTCCTGCAACCCGGTTCCTCGGCTCGACGTCAGGTCCCGACTCCGTCCAGGGCCCCGAGCAACATCGTCCCCCGATACGTTGCCTGCCGGCGTCCCACAGCCAGCCTCCGTGCGACGACACGGACCCTGTAGCATACGAGTGCGCATGAGGGCATCCAAGAGCGAGGGCTACGAGAACGCGATCGGGTCCGACCGTGGCGCCGCCTCCCACGGGACCGAGAGGTACTCTCGATGAGCTGGAACGACTGCCCGATCGTGGTCCCGCAGCAGGACGTTCGGTGGACCGAGGTCCCGGGGAGCGCTCGAGGTCGAGTCCTCAGCTACGAGAGCCTCGCCGGGGAGAACCG
>JBICIB010000281.1:0-5444 GCA_043101415.1 Planctomycetota bacterium JB042
CGTTCAGGCCGAGGATGCGCGCCCCCTCGGGGAAGTGCCGGTCGTAGCAGATGTAGACGCCGACCCTCGCGTACCGGGTCTCGAACACCGGGTAGCCGAGGTTGCCGGGCTTGAAGAAGTACTTCTCCCAGAAGCCGCTCGTGTGCGGGATGTGGTTCTTCCGGTACTTGCCGAGGTACGTCCCGTCGGCGTCGAGGACGGCGGCGGTGTTGTAGTAGACGCCGGCCTGCTCGCGTTCGTACACCGGCACGACCATCACCATCTCGTGCTTCTTCGCGTACGGCTGCAGCATCTCCGTCGTCGGGCCGGGGACCGGCTCGGCGGCGTCGTACCAGCGCGCGTCCTGGCTCGGGCAGAAGTACGGGCCGTTGAAGATCTCCTGCAGACAGAGGATCTGGACCCCCTTCTCGCCGGCCTCCTCGACGAACGGCAGGTGCTTCTCGAACGCGGCGGCCTTGATCTCCTCGACCGGCCTCGACTCGTCGTTGATCGGGTTGCTGCACTGGATGAGGCCGCCCTTGACGATCCTGGCCATCGTCGCTCCTTCGCTCCCGCCGCCGGGGCGGGTCCGGTTCCGTCGGAGCCGCATCATAGCGGGACGGGCGCGGTCGGCCGATCGAAGGCGGGCGGCGGTCGGTTCGCGCGTGAATCCCCGGCGCGACTCGGCCAGGATGGGGGGATGAGGAAGCGGAGCGTCGGCGGAGCGTGGGTCGTCGGATTGGGGGGAGCGGCGGTCGCCGCCACGATGTTCGTCGGTCCGTCGGCGCCGCCGGGCGAGGTCGCGGTCGCGTCGGCGCTCTCGGAGCGAGCCGCGGCGGCAGCGGCCGGCGCTCCCCTCGCGGTCGTCGTCCCGCGTCGCTTCCTCGCCGGCTCGCCGCACGAGCAGGCTTCGACCGACGTCGCGCCCGACCCGGCCCGCATCGACGAGTGGATCGCGAACCTCGCGGACGACGGGATCCGGTGGAACGCCCTCGACGCGCTCGGCCGCCTCGCGGTCGCCGGACCGCTCGCCCGGGAACCCCTCGAGCGTGCGCTCGACTCGCGCGACCCTCAGCAGCGGCAGCTCGCGGCCTCGCTCCTTCGCGACCTCCCGGGCCCGCCGAGCGACCGGCTGCTGGAGGTGACGGTCGAGGGGCTCGCCGACGACGCGCTGCCGAACGGGCGCCACGACGGGAGATCGCACTGGACCGGTGTGAGGAACGCGCAGGAGGGGGTCCTCTTCCTGCGGCGCCACCCAGACCGCGCGCGCCCCCTGCTCCTCCGGGCGGTGCATGCGGCCGACGAGCAGCAGGCGTTCTGTTCCGCGCTCCTGCTGGCGTACGCCGGGGAGCATCGGCAGGCGAAGGTCTACGAGATCCTGATCTCCCGTCTCGCGGACAACGACGTGACGGGCGACGCCCTGGCGGCGTCGAACGCGCTCTACCGCCTCGGTCGCCCGGCGCTCGACCCGGTCGTCACCGCGCTCTCCGGCGCGCGCGGACAGCAGCGCGACTTCCTCGAGCAGATCGTTCAGGACCTGACCGATCCGCCGCGTTCCCGCGAGGAGCTCCGCCGTCGCAGCCGCCTGCGCGGGGCCTCCGAGCTCTACCACGACCCGGTGATCGAGTACCGCCTCGGGCGGCCCTGGCCGGGGTTCTGACGCGGCCGTCGGCCGGTCCCCTCGAGAGGGAGGGAGCGACACGACCTGGTCGTCGAGGCGGAGCGAACGGGCGGTGTGGAGGAGGCGTGGCCGACACGGGGAACGGCGCGGGCCCGTCCGCGGGGTCGTCCGGTCAGTCGCCGAAGCGTCCGCGGAGCCCCGGGTGGTCCGGCGGGATGCGCGTGGCCCGGAAGACCGCGTGCTTCGGCGCGTTCCCGCCCGGGCCGGCCTCCTTCACCTCGCCGCCGAACGGGTTCAGGTACTCCCAGACGATCTCGCCGTCGCGGGTCACCTCGAAGAACCGGCCGTCGTCCCCCTCGCAGATCAGGGTGTTTCCGTTCGGGAGCCTCTGCGCGCCGGAGATGAAGCCGGAGTAGAACCGTTCGCCGTCCTCGTACGTCCAGCTCGGGGCGTCGGGGCCGAACGGCGCGCCGTCGTCGCGGACGAAGCCGGTCGCCGGGTCGAACGGGAGGACGAACTCCTCGACGGTCGAACGGTCGCCGCCCGGGCGCCCGCCGCCGTTGTTGAAGACGAGCAGGCGGAGCTCGCCCGGGGGCGCGCCGACGTCCTCGGTCAGCCACGTGGGGTCGTGCTGGTAGAAGAAGCGACGATCGTCGTCGGTCCCCGCGCCGTACAGCCTCGGGTTGCCCCATCGCCACAGGAGGTCGCCTCCCTTCCCCCAGCGGCCGCCGGTCGATCCGCGCGCCTCCTCGGTCGTCGTCGAACGGTCGATCACCCAGACCTCGTTCATGCGCGGCGAGCTGAGGGCGAGGAGGTCGAGCGTCGGGTGCAGCGCGACCGAGTTCAGGTGCAGCCAATCGGGGCGGCGCTTCCGCTCCGCCGCGCGCTTCCGCTCCTCCTTCGTGAGCCGCTTCTTCTTCGACCCGCCGGTGTAGCCGAGCGCCTCCATCTCCGCCTCGAGCTTCTCCAGCCGTTCGCGCTCGGCGTCGGTCATCGGCGGCCGCTCGCGGTGGTCGCCGTTGACGTCGATGCGGCCGGGGTGGTCGGGGATCGCGCCGAAGTTCGGTTTCGACGGGTCGCGGTCCTGCACCAGGTGGTCCCACGCGTGCCACTCCCAGACGACCTTCCCGCCGTTCGGCGGCGTCGGCTCGATCTCGCGGACGTGGCACGGCCAGAGCCCTTCGTCGCCGACCGCGTCCTCGTCCCGGCCGGCCGCGATCGCCTCCGCGCGCGACTTCGCCTCCCAGGCGATCAGGAGGACGTTGCCGTTCTCGAGCGGGTGCAGGTCGTGGTGCTGCGTCGCCTGGTCGCCGTGGAGCTCGGCGTGCCAGACGAGCTCGCCGTCCCACGAGAACTCCTGCACGTGACCGCCGATGCCGCCGCCGCGGAAGACCGGGTTGTCGTCCTCGCGGGCGCTCCGGAGGAGGTGGCCGTTCGGGAGGAGGTAGTGCGCCTCGCCGGGAGCGCGGCCGGTCTCCCACGAGTGGACGACCTCGCCGTCCATGTCGACGAGGTGGACCTTCGTCGAGCTGAGCGGGCCGAAGAGCGTGTAGCCGTCGAACGCGGCGGGGGTCCGCAGCCGGAGGCCGCGCGGCGGGTCGGCCGCGGTTTCGTCGCCGCCGTGCTCGTCCGCGGCCCCGACGAGGTCGCTCGGGATCCCCGGGTGGGTGCGCGGGACGCGCTGGGCCCGGAAGAGGGCGAGGGGCGGCGCGCGCCCGCCGCGGCCGTGGTCGTTCACGTCCCCGCCGAGCTCGTGGCGGAAGTCCCAGACGACGTCCCCGGCGCGGGTGACCTCGAAGACGCGCCCCTCGGCCCCCTCGCAGATCAGGGTGTTGCCGTTCGGGAGGCGCTCGGCGCCGGAGATGAACCCGGAGTAGAACTCGGGAGCATCGCGGTACGTCCAGATCGGGCGCGCCGGCCCGAACGGGACGCCGGGCGGCGGGACCTCGAAACCCGACGCGTCGGTGAACGGCAGGACGAGCTCCTCGACCGTGGAGTGGTCGCCGACCTTCCGGCCGCCGCCGTTGTTGAAGACGAGGAGGCGCGGTTCGTCCGACCGGCCGCCGTCGTCGCCCGGCAGCCAGCGCGGGTCGTGCTGGAAGTAGAGGCGGCGGTCGTCGTCCGTTCCCGCGCCGTGGACGCGCGGGTTCCCCCAGCGCCAGAGGAGTTCGCCGCCGCGACCCCGGCGCCCGCCGGTCGAGCCGCGCGCCTCCGCGGTGGTCGTCGAGTGGTCGATCACCCACAGCTCGTTCAGGCGAGGCGTGCTGAGGACGATCAGGTCGAGCGCCGGGTGGTATGCGACGGCGTTCGTGTGGAGCCAGTCGGGATCGCGCTTCCGCTCCGCCGCGCGTTGCCGCTCCTCCTTGGTCGGCCGCTCCTTCCTCGAGCCGCCGGTGTAGCCGAGCGCCTCCATCTCCGCCTCGAGCTTCTCGAGCCGCTCGCGCTCCGCGTCCGTCAGCGCGGGACGGTCGCGGTGGTCGCCGTTGACATCGATGCGGCCGGCGGACTCGGGGATCGAGCCGAAGCCCGGCTTCTCCGGGGCGCGGTCCTGGACGAGGTGGTCCCACGTGCGCCACTCCCAGACGACGCGGCCGCCGCGGGGGCGGGTCGGCTCGATCTCCACGACGACGTCGGTCCAGAACCCTTCGTCGCCGACCGCGTCCTCGTCGCGGCCGCGGGCGATCGCCTCCTCGCGCGAGTGGTGCTCCCAGGCGATCAGCAGGAGGTTGCCGTTCGGGAGGAGTTCGAGGTCGTGGTGGGCCTGCCGCTCCGCGCCGTGAAGCTCGTACGACCAGAGGACGTCGCCGTTCCACGCCAGCTCGCGGACGTGCCCGCCGAGTCCGCCGCCGTGGAAGATCGGGGTGTCGTCCTCGCGGCCGCAACGGAGGAGCGTTCCGTGGGGCGTCAGCTCGGTCGCGCCGCCCGGCGCGAGACCGGTCTCCCACGTGTGGACCACCTCGCCGTCCATGTCGACGAGATGCACCTTCGTGGAGTCGAGCGGAGCGATCACCGTGAAGCCGTCGTCGGCGGCGGGTGCGCGGACGAGGAGGCCGCGGGGCGCGTCGGAGGGGGTGTCGGTTTCGAGCGCGGCGTGGAGGGTGAGGATGGCGAGGATCATGGCGCGCATTCTACGGGCCTCGCGGCGCGCGGGCCCGCGGCGCGGATTCACCGGCCGCCGAGGACCTCGACGCCTCCGCCGACGAGGGAGAGGTCGAGGGTCACCTCGAGCGGCGCCAGGAGGTCCGCCTCGGTCAGCGCGGCGGCCGGGGTCCCGTCGGCGGCGCGGGTCACCTCCAGCCACGGGACCCGGAGGGCGGGCCAGTCCGCGAACGACGCCAGCGGGATCCGCAGCGGCGCGCGCACGGGTCGGAGGCGGACCGCGCCCCGCCGGCGGTCGACGACGAGGCCGGCCGCCGCGTCGACGAGCTCGAACACCGCCGCTCCGCGGGGAGAGTAGGCGCGCTCGGGGTCGTACGCCGAGTCGCAGAACCCGCCTCGATCCGGGAGGTCGCGGGCGCGCGCGCGCCACGCCTGCAGCGCCGCGTACCGGTCGGCGCGGTCGAGCACGTCCTCGCCGAGGCGACACTGGACGGCGTCCCGGAGGAGGTCGAGCGACACCCGACCCCGCACCTCGCGGTCCGAGTACGCCGACCCGAACCGCCGCATCGACCGGGCGGTCCCGACCCGGAGGTCGCTCCGGAGGCGCTCGGGGTCGAACGGCAGGGCGAGGCCGGTCCGCAGGGCGGTCAGGAGCCCGACGGCCGCGTGCGGCGACGCGCTCTCCCGGGCGGCGGCGAGCTCGACGGCCGGGTCGCCGCGCAGGTCGACAGATCGGAAGAGCGTC
>JBICIB010000282.1:0-3328 GCA_043101415.1 Planctomycetota bacterium JB042
CGACGGGCGCGACGACTTCGCGGCCGGCGCGCTGCTCGACACGGTCGGCGGCCCCCAGGCCGGGAGCGTGCAGGTCTTCTCCGGCGGGACCGGCGCGTTGATCCGGCGGTTCGACGGCGCGCCGTCCGACCGGCTCGGCCTCGCTGTCGACCTCGCCGGCGACGTCGACCTCGACGGCGTCACGGACCTGGTCGCCGGCGCGCAGCAGCCGACCCTCGGCGGGTACGCGGAGGTCTTCTCCGGACTCGGCGGGTCCGTGCTGAAGCTCTCCGAGGCGACGAAGCTCCAGGGGTTCGGGTTCGCGGTGGCGGGCGCCGGCGACGTCGACGGCGACGGCTTCGACGACGTCGTCGTCGGCGTGCCGAACTTCGACGGGACGTTCGAGGACCAGGGAGCCGCGCGCGTCTTCCTCTCCCCGGGCGGCGACCTCCGGTCGACGGTCGTCGGCACGCACCCGGGCGACCGCGTCGGCACGGCGGTGGAAGGCGGGTTCGACGGCGACGCCGACGGCCTCTCGGACGTCGTGATCGGCGCGCCGTTCTTCGCCGACCCGGCCCCGGAGAGCGGACGGGCGATCGCGTGGTCGATCCGCGGCGGCGGCCCGGCGCTCGCGACGTTCGGCCAGCCGCCGGGAGCGACCTGGTACGGGCTCGACGTCGCCGGCGTCGGCGACATCGACCAGGACGGGACGCCCGACCTCGCGGTCGGCTCGATCTGGGACAGCACCGGCGCGCTGAACGCCGGGAGCGCCTGGATCCACTCGGGCGCGACGGGGCAGCTCCTCCACCAGTTCTCCGGCGACTCGGCGCACGATCACCTGAGCGAGTCGATCGCCGGCGCCGGGGACGTCGACCAGGACGGCTTCGCGGACGTGATCACCGGCGCACCGAACGACGACAACACCGTCTTCAACGCCGGCAGCGCCCGCGTCCACTCCGGCCGGACCGGCGCGCCCCTCCACACCTTCGACGGGTCCGGCACCCAGCACGCGTTCGGCTGGTCGGTCGACGGCGCCGGGGACGTCGACGGCGACGGGTTCGACGACGTCCTCGCCGGGGCGTTCTCCGGGAACGAAGCGCGTCTCCACTCCGGTCGGACCGGCGCGCTCCTCGCCCAGTGGACGGGCTCCAGCGGGAGCCGGTTCGGCTCCGCCGTGGCCGGGGTCGGGGACGTGAACGGCGACGGGTTCCCGGACGCCCTGGTCGGCGCGCCGCTCGCGAGCGAGGGGTCGAGCGTCAACGGCGGGGCGTACGTCTTCTCCGGCGCCGGCGCGGGGCTGCTCCGTTCGCACGGCGGAACGTTCCCGAACGACTGGCTCGGAGCGTCGGTGGCGGGGCTCGGGGACGCGGACGGCGACGGCTTCTCGGACTACGCGGTCGGAGCGTCGACGAACGCCACGGGCGGCGTCGGCTACGCGCGGTTCTTCTCGGGGGCGACCGGGAACGTCCTGCACTCCGTGTACGGCGACGCCTCCGAAACGACCCTCGGCGCCGGCGTCGGCCCGGCCGGGGACTGGGACGGGGACGGGCGCGACGACGCGCTGGTCGGCGCGCGCGCGGGCGGACCGCTGGGCGCCGGCCAGGTCGAGGTCGTCTCCCCCGCCACCGGCGCGATCCTCGAGACGTTCTCCGGCCCCGGCTCGTCCGCCGCGTTCGGCGCCGGCCTCGACCACCTGGGAGACGTCGACGGGGACGGCCGGCCGGAGATCGTGGTCGGCGCGAGCGGCAGCGCCCACGTGTTCGGCCGACCGTGCGCGCCGGCCGAACACTACGGCCTCGGCTGCCCCGGGAGCGGCGGACACGTCCCGCGCCTCGTCGTCTCCGGATGCGCGACCGCCGGGTTCGACGTCACGCTCGGCCTCCACGACGCGCTCGGAGGCACGAACGCGCTCCTCCTGTTCGGCGCTCAGAAGGCGCAGGTCCCGGCGTTCGGCGCGTGCGACCTCCTCGTCGCCCCGCTCCTCTCGGCCGGGGTCGCGCTCCCGCTTCCCGGGACGGGGCCGGCGGCCGGGTCGTTCGTCGCGGCCGGGACGCTCCCCCCGTCGGCGAGCGGCCTCACCGTCGCCGCCCAGGCGTTCGTCGCCGACCCGGGCGCCCCCGCGGGCGGCGCGGCGACGAACGGCGTCCTCCTCGCGCCCTGACCCTTCCTCGATCGTCGAGCCGCCCGACCGCCCCGACCGCCCCGACCGCCCCGACCGGAGACCGATGCCCGCCTCGACCTCGCTCGCCCTGCTCCTCGCGTTCGCGACCGTCTCCGAAGTCGAGGTCCGGGTGCTCGACGACGCGCTCCACCACCTCGGCGACTCCCGGGTCTCGTGGCCCGACGTCCCGCCCGAGCCGGAGGGCGGACGGTACGACCTGACGTTCGAGGCGGCGGCGATCGACGGGGAGGCGGTCCTCTTCCTGCGGCACCGCGACGTCGACGACCCCTGGCACGTCGAACTGAACGGGGTCCGCGTGGCGTCGCTCCGGGTGACGAAGCAGGACGGCCGCTACCCGTACGTGCTCCCCGCCGGCTCGATCGCGGCGGGCCCGAACCGACTCGCCGTGGTCTGCGAGACGACGACCGACGACATCGTCCTCGGCGACGTGCGGCTCGACCCGCGGCCGCTCGAGGTCGCGCTCGCGCTCGGGGACGTCGAGATCGACGTCGTCGACGCGGACGGGCGCGGTCTGCCGGCGCGGGTGACGATCCGGCGCGACGGGAAGGAGCCGGCGGAGCTGTTCGACTTCGATCGGAAGCGGACCGCCGCGCGGCCGGGCGTCGCCTACGCGAGGGGAGGACGGCTGCGCGCGAAGCTTCCGAGCGGCCGGTACACGATCTGGGCGGGGCGGGGGACGGAGTGGAGCCTGGCCAAGGCCGCGCTCTCCGTGCGGCGCGGCGGGGTCGCGACGAAGCGGCTGGTCCTGACCCGCGAGGTCGACACGAGGGGCTGGGTCGCCGCCGACACCCACGTCCACACCCTGACGTACAGCGGACACGGCGACGCGTCGATCGAGGAGCGGATGATCACCCTCGCCGGCGAGGGAGTCGAGCTCGCCATCTCGACCGACCACAACCATCAGACCGATTACCCGGCGTGGCAGCGGATCACCGGCATGCACGGCTGGTACACGTCGGTCACCGGCAACGAGGTGACGACGGGCGTCGGTCACTTCAACGCCTTCCCGCTCGCCGCGGGCGGTCCGCTCCCGGACCCCGGGCTCGACGACTGGGTCGGGCTCGTCGACGAGATGCGGGGAAAGGGGGCGAAGGTCGTCATCCTGAACCACCCGCGCTGGCCGGCCGGCGCGGACGGGCCGTTCGTGCGGTTCGGCTTCGACCCGCG
>JBICIB010000283.1:0-2696 GCA_043101415.1 Planctomycetota bacterium JB042
GACGCTCTTCCGATCTGTCCAGCCGTACCGGTGCGCGATCTCCCAGCTCCCGTCGACCATCACCCGGACCGCGCACGGCTTGTGGCGGAGCTTGGCGGCGAGGACCGCGAGGAGGGCGAGGTGCTCCTGGACGTAGACGACGTCGACGTCCCGCGCCTCGTCGAGGATCGCGAAGAACGACTTCAGGTAGCGGAGGGGGAGCGAGACCCGGGGGATCGCGCGGACCGGGAACGGGTGCCCCTTCGGGTCCTCGTCCTGGCAGAAGGCGACGACCTTCACCTCGTGGCCGCGCTCGACGAGCCAGCGGCCGAGCGACGGCACGAAGACGGCCGGCCCTCCGAGGTCGGGGGGGAAGACGGGGGTGGTGAGGAGGATGCGCACGCCGGGGCTCGAGCGGGGGCGAAACGGAGGAGTCTACCAGCCCGGCGACGGAGACGGCGGCCGCGCCGGGAACGCGCCGGACGATCGTCCTCCGCCGCGAGGCGGCTTGATTCGGTTCGCGGCCGCGTCTACCCTGACGCGCTTCGAGGCGGCATGGCCAAGTGGTAAGGCAACGGATTGCAAATCCGTCATCCCCGGTTCGAATCCGGGTGCCGCCTCCATTTCCTCTCTCCGCCGTCGGGCGCCGAGCGGGGAGGCCGGACGGGGGAAGGACGAGGCCGGCGCCCGGACGCGGGGGAGTGGCGGAACTGGCAGACGCGCGGGACTTAAAATCCTGAGTCCGAAAGGACGTGCGGGTTCGAACCCCGCCTCCCCTACCATGCCTCCCGTCGTGCGTCGTCCCTCCTCCTCCCTGCTCCCGGTCCTCCTCGCGGTCGCCGGCGCGCTCTCCTGCTCGCGGGGGACGTCGCCCGAGGCGCCGCGCGTCCGGAACGTCGTCCTGATCCTCGTCGACACGCTCCGCCCGGACCACCTCGGGGCGTACGGCTACGGCCGGCCGACCTCTCCCGCGATCGACGCCCTCGCCGCGCGCGGCGTCGTGTTCGAGAACGCGTTCGCCCAGGCGCCGTGGACGACCCCCTCGATCGCGTCGCTCCTCGGCGGGCTCTACCCGGCGGCGATGGACATGGGGTTCTGGTCCGACCCGGGCGGGCCGGGGAGGGTCGCCGAGGCCGTGGAGACGCTGGCGGAGGTCGTCCGCGCCGGCGGGATCCGCACGCACGCGATCACGGCCCGCGGCGGGACGAACGCCGAGTTCGGGTTCGGGCAGGGGTTCGAGGTGTACGACGACGACGCCGGGTACGTCCAGCTCACGCTCGAACGCGCCGAGGCGTTCCTCGACGGGCTCGGCGACGACGAGCGGTTCTTCCTCTACCTGCACACGTACGACGTGCACAACTTCAACCCGCCCGGCGAGTACCGCGAGATGTTCGTCGAGCCGTACCGGGGCGACCTCCTGCCGAAGGAGCGGCTGAACAAGTTCCTCCAAGGCGGGACGACGAGGCTCGAGGCGCGGTCGTTCGGCGAGGCGGAGTGGCGGCACGTGAAGTCGCTCTACGACGCCTGCATCCGGAACGTCGACGATCAGATCGCGCGGCTGGTCGACACGCTCCGCGCGCGCGGCCGGCTCGACGACACCCTGATCCTCGTCACGGCCGACCACGGCGAGGAGTTCGGCGAGCACGGCTCCTCGGGGCACGGCTACGCGATGTACGACGAGTCGATCCGCGTGCCGCTGATCCTCGCCCACCCGTCGCTCGTCCCGGCGCGCGTGGATCCGCAGGTCCGTCTGCTCGACGTCGCGCCGACCCTCGCCGCGCTGCTCGGCCTGGCGCCGAGCGAGACGTGGCAGGGGAGCGACCTCTCGCCGCTGCTCGAGGGGCGCGCGCTGTCGCTGCCGGTCTTCGTGGAGTGCGCGCACAACTCGCTGAAGGCGATGCGCGTCGAGTCGCCCCGCCCGCGCAAGCTGATCGTCGGGCAGGGCCGGCCGAAGGGGCATCTCTTCGCGCTCGACGTCGATCCGGGCGAGACGGAGAGCCGGCACGGGCACCCCGACGAGCGGGAGGTGCTGGTCGCCATGAAGGAGGCGATGCTCCGCTGGGTCCGGACGAACGCGAGGCTCGCCGAGCGGTTCTCCGGGCGGGAGGGGGAGGAGGACGGGATGAGCGTCGAGGCGCAGGAGGAGATGGAGGCGTTCGGATACGTGGGGGCCGGGAAGAAGGCGGGCGGCCGGGGCGAGTTCGACTGGGAGGCCGCGCTCACGGGCGGCTGACGTCGGGGGCGGCGAGGAATGACGGCGGGCGGCGGCGCGAAGGGCGGGGAATCGATGCAAGACGGGCGGCCGTCGCAGCGTCTCCTCGGGACGGACGGCGTGGACGGAGGTGGTCGGATGCGGATTCTCGTGACCGGAGGGGCCGGGTTCCTCGGCTCGCACCTCGTCGACCGCCTGACCGGGGACGGGCACCGGGCCCTGGTCCTCGACGACCTCTCGACCGGGCGGGTCGCCCATCTGGCCGGATCGTGGCGGGGGATGGCGTTCCGGCGCGGCTCGGTCCTCGATCCCGCGCTCGTGACGGAGCTGGTCGGAGGATGCGACCGCGTGGTGCACCTGGCGTCGCCGGTCGGCGTCGAGCGGATCGTCGCGCGGCCGGAGGAGACCGAGCGCGTGATCGCCGGCGGCGGCCGCGCGGTCCTCGCGGCGGCGACGGCGCTCGGCGTCCCGTGCGTGGTCGTGTCGTCGTCGGAGGTGTAAGATC
>JBICIB010000284.1:0-4657 GCA_043101415.1 Planctomycetota bacterium JB042
GTACTCGCCGGGGACCTCCTGGAACGCCGGCTGCCCCATCATGTCGCCGAACGGGATCGTCCGGTCCGGCACCGGCTCGGCGAGGACGATGCCCCACCGGTAGTCCGGCATCTTCACGTGGCCGAACTGCGCCCAACCCTCGGCGTCGACGTCGATCGCGGTCCGGAGGTAGATCTCCTTGTCCTGGTACTCGGCCGGCCCCATCTCGTTCCACCACGAGAGGTAGTCCGGGAGCCAGCGCTCGAGCGCGCGCTGGAGCTTCTTGTCGCCCTTCAGGTCGACGTTGTTCGGGATCTTGTCGAAGAGATCGACGTTGCTCATCTCAGGTCCTCTTCCAGTCGAAGGAGGCGCGGGTCGGCATGCCGTAGACGGAGAGCGCGCCGCTCTCGCCGGTGGCGTTCGGTCGCGTGAAGATCCAGTTCTGCCAGGCCGAGAGCCGCCCGAAGACCTTCGTCTCGAGCGTCTCGGGGCCCGCGAAGCGGAGGTTCTGCTCCATCCCGGTCAGGGCGTCCGGGGAGAGGCTCGCCCGCTCCTCGATGGCGATGCGGACCTCGTCCTCCCAGTCGATCTCGTCCGGGGCGTACGTCACGAGTCCGAGCTCGTCCGCCGTCTCCGCGTCGATCGGCTCGGTCGTCTCCAGCGCGCGCGCCGCCATCGACGGGTCGGCGAGGAAGCGGCACTGCAGGCGGGTCAGGCCGTGGCTCATCGGGAGCGCCCCGCCGGAGAGCGGGCCGATCCGGAGGTGGACCGGGACGTCCGGCTCGTTCAGCATGAACGACCGGTCGGCGGCGATCGCGATCTCGAACAGCGATCCCGCGAAGCACGACCCTTCGTCGAGGACCGCGAAGAGCGACTTCGACGTGTTGTCGAGCCGACGCAGGACGCGCGCGAGGTGCAGGCGAACCTCCTTCACCAGCCAATCGTCCGCGTGGTCGACCAGGAGCCGGTCGGCCGCCGCCACCGCGTCGGCGTCGCCGCGCGTCTGCAGGACGACGACGCCGATCTCGACGTTCATGATCCGGAGCTGGAGGAGCGCGTCGTCGAGCTCGCGCCACGCCCGGATCACCCACGCCGCGTCGCCGGCCGCCCGGAGCTCGTCCGGGTTCGTCGGCTGGGGCGTGGTCGGGGCGTTCACGGTGACCGTCGCGACGCGGGTCTCCTCGTCGAGCTCGAGCGTGACGTGCTCGTAGGTCCGGGTGTTCCCCTCGTCCTTCGGGTCGAGCGGGCCGAAGACGATCCCGGTCCCCGCCTCGCCGCGCGCGGTCCCGCCCTCGGCGATCTCCGCCACCCGGGCGCCGACCTTCTCCTCGAACTTCGACTTCGGCCACGACGCGTCGACGAGGTTCCACTTCACGGCCCGCGGGCCGCGCTGCCCCTCGGCGAGAGTCGAGAAGACGTCCGCGAGGTCGCGGCGGATCTTCCGCTTGTCGACGAGCCGGGTGAGGCCGCCCGTCCCCGGCAGCACGCCGAGGAGCGGGACCTCGGGGAGCGACACCGCCGAGTTGCCGTCCTCGATCAGGTGGATCTCGTCGCACGAGATCGCGAGCTCGTACCCGCCGCCCGACGCCGTCCCGTTCAGGGCCGCGACCGAGCGGATCCCCGACGCGCAGGAGAGCTCCTCCAGCCCGAGACGCGTCTCGTTGGTGTACTTGCAGAAGTTCACCTTGAACGCGTGGGTGCTGCTCTGGAGCATGAAGATGTTGGCGCCGGAGGAGAAGACCCGGTCGTTCCCGGAGGTGAAGACGAGGACCTTCACCTCGGGGTGCTCGAACCGGATGCGCTGGAGGGCGTCGGCGAGCTCGATGTCGACCCCGAGGTCGTACGAGTTCAGCTTCAGCACGTAGCCCGGGCGCCACGGCCGGTCTTCCTGGACGTCCATGACCATCCGGGCGACGGGGCCGTCGACCTCGAGCTTCCAGTGGACGTAGCGGTCGGGGTGGGTGTGGAAATCGGCCGTGTTCATGATCCGGTCCAGGCTAGGGCGTGGGTTCGAAGCGAACAAGCAGTATGATGCAGTTCCTTGGGCATTTTCCCCCGAACCAAGCACTATAGTGCCTCCCATGCCTTCTTCGACCGCCGCGCGCAGCCGCTCCCCCCTCCTCGTCGAACTCGGCCGGCGGGTCCGAGAGCGACGGCGTGCCCGAGGGGAGACGCTCGCCTCCCTGGCGAAGGCGGCGGCGCTCTCGACCCGCTTCCTGTCGTCCCTCGAGGCGGGGCGCGGGAACATCTCGGTCGTGAAGCTCGAGCAGGTCGCCCGCGCGCTCGACGTCCCGATCGCCCGCCTCTTCCCCGACGACGCCCCCTCCCCCCGCGCCGAGCGCGTCGCGCTGGTCGGGCTGCGGGGCGCGGGGAAGACGACGGTCGGCCGCGCGGTCGCCGAACGGCTCGGCGCCCCGTTCGTCGAACTCGACCAGGCGATCGAGGAGGCGGCGGGGATGTCGCTCGCCGACATCTTCGGGATCCACGGCGAGCCGTACTACCGGCGCCTCGAGCGGGAGACCGCGCGGCGCGTCCTCGACGGCGACGGCCCGCTGGTCCTCGCCGCCTCCGGGGGCGTCGTCACCGATCCCGAGACGTGGTCGCTGCTGCGCGACCGGTGCCTCACGGTCTGGCTCCGCGCCACGCCGGACGACCACTGGAACCGCGTCGTGGCGCAGGGGGACCGTCGGCCGATGGAGGGGAACCCTCGGGCGATGGCCGAACTCCGCGCCCTGCTCGAGTCGCGCGGGCCGCTCTACGAGCAGGCGGACCGGGCGGTCGACACGTCGGGGCGCGGGCTCGATCGCACGATCGACGAGGTCGTCGCCCTCGCCGCCTCGACGCGCGCCTCGACCTGACGGGCGCCGCGGGCGGCGTCACCTCGACCTGAGCGCCAGCGGGAACCGACAGCCGCGGCGCGAGCGCGGCTCGCGGACGAGGTCGCCGATCGTCGTGTCGCCGAACGCCTCGATCACCGACTCGATCACCCCGTCGAGGTGCCGGTGCAGGGGGCAGAGGTTCTTCCCGTGCCCCGCGAGGTCGAGCGGGCACGACTCGATGCGGCGCAGCGGGTCGACGGTCTCGACCACCTCGAGGACGGTCACCTCGTCGAGGTCGCGGAGGAGGGTGTACCCGCCGCCGAGCCCTCGCTGCGAGCGGACGATCCCGGCCCTCGCCAGTCCCTGGAGGACCTTCGAGAGGTAGGCCGGCGGCACCTTGGTCGCCTCGGCGATCTGCTGGTTCGTCTGCGGCTCGGGCGCCGCGTTCCCCAGGCAGACGACGGCGCGGAGCGCGTACTCGGCGGTCGGCGAGATCAAGCGGGTCTCCGGGTCGGTCGGGACGGACGGCGCGGCGCGACGGGGGCACCGATCGGGTCAGCATACGGCCTCACCCGGCGACCTCGACCGGCGCCTCGACGACCCGGACCGAACGGAACGCGACGTCCTCCGCGATCGAACCCGGCCGGGCCGTCTCGTGCGCGAAGAGGTCGGTGCTGAGGTACTTCGAGTGATCGTCGGAGAGGACGGTCGTCACCACGGCGTCCGGGCCGAGCTCGTCGGCGAGCAGGATCGCCGCCATCACGTTCGCGCCGGAGGAGATCCCGACCCCGACGCCGAGCTCGCGGGCCATCTTCTGCGCGACGACGATCGCGTCGCGGTCGGAGACGGCGAGCGGGGCGTCCAGCTCGTCGAGGTGGACGATCGAGGGGACGAACTCGTCGGAGATCCCCTGGATGCGGTGGCGGCCGACGTTGTGCCCGACCGTCAGGATCGGCGACTCGGCCGGCTCGACCGGGTGAACCCGCGCGCGACAGCCGGCCGACCGCAGCGCCCGCCCCACCCCCATCACCGTCCCGCCGGTGCCGACCCCGGCCACGAACGCGTCCGGGGCGAGGCCGACGGCGGCGAGGTCACGGAGGATCTCGACGCCGGTGCCGAGCTCGTGCGTCTCGACGTTCCAGGGGTTGTCGAACTGGCGGGGCTCGAACGCCCCGATCTCGAGCGCGTGCTCGTGCGCGAGCGCGACCGAGCCGACGAAGCCGCCCTGCTCGCGGGAGACCGGGACGACCCGGGCGCCGAACGCGACCAGCAGCTGCGTCCGCTCGCGGCTCATCCAGTCGGGCATGAAGATCGTGACCGGGTGGCCGGTCGCCGCGCCGAGCGAGGCGAACGCGATCGCGGTGTTCCCGGACGACGCCTCGACGATCGGCGCGCCGGGGAGGAGCGTCCCCTCCTCGCGGGCCCGGTTCACGACGTGCGCGGCGAGCCGGTCCTTGATGCTCCCCGAGCGGTGGACCCACTCCGCCTTCGCGAAGACGCGCCGGGGCTGGCCCCGCACCGTCAGGCCGAACTCGAGCAGCGGCGAGGGGCGGATCTTCCGGGACACCGCGTTCAGGGGGGCGATCGTCATCTCCTGGCTCCGGACGCGCGCGGCGCGCCGACGATAGAGTAGACTTCTGGATCATCTTGTCCAGTATGTTCCCCCGAGGGCGGACCGCCCGCCGCGCCTCCCCAGGAGCCCACCGTGAAGGCCCTCCACGTCACCCGCCTCCTCCCGCAGGAGATGCTCGGCCCGATGGTCCTCTCGCGTCGTGAAGGACGCCGGACACGACCGCTGGTTCCCGCGTCAACGCCGGCCCTCCGCGCCAGCGCCCTCTCCCCTGCTCTCGTTGCTCTCC
>JBICIB010000285.1:0-2924 GCA_043101415.1 Planctomycetota bacterium JB042
GACGCTCTTCCGATCTGGTGCTCGCGTACGTCCGGTCGCGCGCCGGCGCCCCCTGACGCTCGGTGCGGCGGGGGCTCAGGTCGCGGAGGCCCGCTCGGCGGTCCAGTGCCGGTCCGAGCTCTCGAACACCTCGAGGTCGCCGAGCCCCGCCCGCCCGAGCATCTCCTTCACCTCGTCGACCGTGAACGCCGCGTGCAGCGAGTCGCGGAACAGCCCGCGCTGACGGTCGTCGCAGTCGGCGGCGTACGTCGCCACGAGGCGTTCGAGGTCGGCGACGTCGACGGGACGCCGCAGGTCGCGCAGGAGGAGCGCGCCGCCCGGACGGAGGACGCGCCGGATCTCCTCGAAGCACGGGACCGGGTCGGGGAGGTGATGGACGATGCTGTTCGAGAGGACGGCGTCGCACGACGCGTCGGCGAGGGGGAGCCGCTTGGCGTCGGTCAGGACGAGCGCGACCCGATCTCCGGCGCCGGTCCGGGCGAGGTGCGCGGCGCCGGTCCGCAACATGTGCCGCGCCGCGTCGATCGCCACGACCGACGCCGCCCCGCCCCGGTCGACCAGTTCGATCGGAACGTGCGCCGGACCGGTCCCGACGTCGAGGACCCGGCCGCCCCCGCCGAGCTCGACGAACCGGTCGACCAGGAGGCGGTTCACCTCCGAGTGGTCCATGTGGTCGTACGCCTCGGCCTCTTCGGCCGTGTCCATCACTTCGGGCTCGAGGATGCGCGGGAGGCTCATGGCGGCCGAGGGTAGCGGCGGAAGGAGCGACGCGGAACTCCCGACGCGGCCGTCGCTCGTCTGGACCGAGGCGGGGCTGTCGCCCGAGGCGTATCATCGGGGGCATGCCGGAGCTCCCCGACGTCACCGTCTACCTCGAGCGCCTCGAGCCGCGCGTGGTCGGCCGGCCGATCGAGGACGTCCGGATCCGGAGCTCGTTCCTGGTCCGGACGTTCGACCCGCCGGTCTCCGACGCGGCGGGGAAGGTCGTGCGCGAGCTCCGGCGGCTCGGGAAGCGGATCGTGCTCGGGCTCGACGACGACCTCTTCCTCGTCTTCCACCTGATGATCGCCGGCCGGTTCCGGTGGCGCGAGCGCGGCGCGAAGATCCACCGGACGCAGGGGCTCTGCGCGCTCGACTTCGAGACCGGGACGCTGATGATGACCGAGGCGTCGAAGAAGAAGCGCGCCTCGCTGCACGTCGTGCGCGGGGAGGCGGCGCTCGACGCGCACCAGCCGGGCGGGCTCGAGCCGCTCGGCGCCGACCCGGCCGCGTTCGCCGCCGCGCTCCGGCGCGAGAACCGGACGCTGAAGCGCGCGCTGACCGACCCGCGCCTCTTCAGCGGGATCGGGAACGCCTACTCCGACGAGATCCTCCACGCCGCCCGCCTCTCCCCGGCCCAGCGGACCGGGAACCTCGACGACGCGGAGGTCGAGCGGCTGCGCGTCGCGACGGAGGGGACGCTGACCCGCTGGATCGAGCGGACGCGCGCGGAGGTCGGCGACGGCTTCCCCGACAAGGTGACGGCGTTCCGCGACGGGATGGCGGTCCACGGCCGCTACGGCGAGCCGTGCCCGGTCTGCGGCGACCCGGTCCAGCGGATCGTCTACGCCGAGAACGAGTCGAACTACTGCGCGACGTGCCAGACCGGCGGGAAGCTCCTCGCCGACCGGGCGCTCTCGCGGCTGTTCCGCGGCGACTGGCCGAGGTCGCTCGAGGAGCTGGAACACGCGAAGAACGCGGACTGAAAGACGAAGGGGCGCGGCCCGGGACGTCGCACGGAGCGGGCGGAGTCGACGAGACCGACGGAACAGACGGAACCGACGGGAACCGGGGCGCGGAGCCTCGGTCCCGAGAGCGAGGAGAACCCGAGATGGCGAAGTCCCCCGAGGAGATGGCGGCCGCGATGATCGCGAACCTCGCCGAGAAGACCGGCAAGCCGTTGGCGCAGTGGCTGGCGCTCGTGAAGAAGACCGGGCTCGCGAAGCACGGCGAGATCGTGAAGCACCTGAAGGGAGAGCACGGCGTCACCCACGGCTACGCCAGCCTGATCGCCCACGAGCACCTCGCCGCCGGCGCGCCCGCCGCCGCGGCCGACGACCCGGTCGACGCGCAGTACGCCGGGCCGAAGGCGGACCTCCGGCCGATCCACGACGCGCTGATGAAGGCGGTCGCGAGGTTCGGGCGGGACGTCGAGGTCGCGCCGAAGAAGGCGTACGTCAGCCTCCGGCGCTCGAAGCAGTTCGCGATCGTCCAGCCATCGACGCGGACCCGGGTCGACGTCGGGCTGAACCTGAAGGGAGCGGAGCCGACGGAGCGGCTCGAGGCGTCGGGGTCGTTCAACGCCATGGTGAGTCACCGCGTCCGCCTGTCGTCGGTGAAGGACGTCGACGCCGAGCTGATCGGCTGGCTGAAGAAGGCGTACGAGACCGCCTGAGGAGACGCATGGACGCCGAGTCCGGACCGCACCGCCCGCGCCGCCGACTCCTCCTCCCGGGGGCCGGCCTCGCCGTCGCCGCACTCCTCGCGGTGGTGGTGCTCGGGCGCGCCGAGCCGGACGTGAGGTTCTCGTTCGAGCGGTTCGAACTCGACACCCAGGGTTCGCTCGTGGCCAGCTACCGCCTGGAGAATCTGGGCCGGTCGAGGATCGAGGCTTTCGGCGGACGAAAGCGGCCCGTGGCGATCCTCGAGGTTCCGGACCCCTCGGATGCGACCGGATGGTCGTCGCCGGCGTTGTTCGGACGATGTGGCACCGGCCTCGACTGGCACGTCTTCTCCTCGGGCGATCGCATCCGGCTTCGGGAACGTCTCGATGCCGCCGGAACGTCGTCCTTCCGACTCCGCGTTCCCGCGCGGCGCGCGGCCGTCGCGTGGGTGCGAGACCTCTTCGCGACGGTCGGCCTCGACGACGGCGAGTTCGACCTCGT
>JBICIB010000286.1:0-6803 GCA_043101415.1 Planctomycetota bacterium JB042
CCGCTCGTTCGGCCCGGGGCGGCGACGGGCCGCGACGTCGGGGGCGAAGCCGGCGGAGAGGAGCGCCGCGCCGGCGGCGAACCGGCCGGTCCGGGCGAGGAAGTCACGACGGTCGACGGAGGACGGCATGGGCGGGGCCTCGACGGCGGACGAGAGCGCGGCCGAGACTACCAGGAGGTCCGGCCCGATCGCCGCCGGCCGGCCGGACCGAAAGAGGATCCGGGGAGACCCGCGGGGCGAATCCTCTCCCGTGCTCCTCCTCCACGCCGCCGTCACCTGGTGTCTCGTCGGGCTGATCTGGACGATCCAGCTCGTCCACTACCCGCTGTTCGATCGGGTTCCGGAGCCGGGGTTCCGGGCGTTCCACGAGGCGCACGCCCGTCGGATCACCTGGATCGTCGCCCCCCTCATGGCGATCGAACTCGTCACCGGCGTCCTGCTCGCCGTGAGCTCGGGCGCCCCGGCGCTCCCGCCGGCGTCGGTCGGGCTCGGCCTCGCGCTCCTCGTCGTGGTCTGGGCCTCGACCGCGCTCCTCCAGGTGCCGCTGCACGCGAGGCTCGGCGAACGGTTCACCCCCGCCGTCCACCGCGCCCTGGTCGGCACGAACTGGCTCCGCACCGTGGCGTGGACCGCGCGCGGGGGGATCGCGGCGTGGATGCTGGCGGCGGCGGGCGGGGCGGGCGCGATCGGACCGTGACGTCCCGCGTCAGGCGACGGCGGCGGCGAACGACTGGAAGAGATCGCCGGGGAGGAGGTGTTCGAGGCGCCAGGTGATGGCCATCGGCCGCTCCCCGACGTGGCGGACGTAGGTCGCCGGACCGAGGAACCAGAACGCGCGGTCGTTCGGGCGGAGGCGCGCGAAGAGCATCACGTCCGACCCGAGCGCCGCGTGGTCGCGATAGCGACGGCCGACCTTGCTCTCGGCCCGCGTGGTCGACTGGCTCTCCCAGTGGACGAGCTCGCGACTGATCGCGTGGTCCCGATAGCGCGTGGTCGGAGAGAACGACTTGCCGGTCTTGTCGAGCGTGAACGCGAGGAGGTCGGCCCTCGCCTCCGCGACCCAGTGGACGCCGGTCTGCCACGGCGCGACGCGCGCTCCCTCCCCGGCGTCGAACGCGGCGAGGATCTCGTCCCGCGTGTATCGCGCGTGGACCTGGAGCGGGACGTCGGGCCGCCTCTCGAGGCCGATCGGGAGGTGCTCCGCCGCGTCGGCGAGCCGCGGCAGGAGTTCCCTGAGCTCCGCCACGACCTGCGGGTGTCGCCAGAGCGAGTCGGCGGCATCCTGCAGCGAGTCCGCCTTGCTGAGCGTCTGCCGCAGGAGCTGCGCGACGAGCATGCGGAGCAGCCGCCGGTCCCGCTCCGTCATGGCCGCGACATCGGGCGGCTCCGAGCGATCGAGCAGCCGGCGGTACGTCCCGATCCGGACGTCGTCGTCGAGGTGGAGCAGGCGGCCGAGCGCTCTCCGGAGCTTCTCCTCGTCCGGCCCCGCCGGGTGCGTCCCCAGGCCGGCGGCCTCCCGGAGATCGGACCAGCACCGCTTCCCGCCGTAGAGGTCGGAGACCTCGAGCCCCGAGTCCTCGAGGAAGTCGTCCAGGGTGACGTCGCGGGCCCGACTCGCCGCGAGGGCGCGCAGCTCCTCGGTCCGCCGGGTCCAGTTCGACGGGACGGCGGCGCGGAGCCCCTCGAGCACGATCTCCCGGGCGACGCGGTCGAGCTCCATGTGGCAGCCGGCCGGGAGGTACGGGAATCCGCCGTGGACCTGCGCCTCGACCTCCGAGCGGGTGCCCCCGACCAGCGTCCGGAGGCGGCGGTCGATCCGGAACTCGCGTCGATGGTGGCCGACGAAGTCGAGGACGAGGCAGGACGCCTTCCCGGGCGCGCGCCGTAATCCCCGACCGAGCTGCTGGAGGAAGAGCGTCGGGCTGTCGGTCGGCCGGAGGAGGAGCAGCGTGTCGACGTTCGGGAGGTCGACCCCCTCGTTGAAGAGGTCGACGGAGAAGACGACGCGCAGCTCCCCGGCGTCGAGCCGACGGAGCGCTCTCGTCCGTTCGTCGGCGGGGCTGTCGCCCCAGAGCGCGACCGCCCGGATCCCCGCCTCCTCGAACCGGCGCGCCATGAACCGGGCGTGGTCGATGGAGACGCAGAATCCGAGGGCGCGCATCCGCGCGGGGTCGTCGACCCGATCCTCCAGCTCGCGGAGCACCGTGCCGACCCAGGCGTCGTCGGCGGTGTAGACGTTCGTCAGGCCCTCGACGTCGTAGCCGCGGCCGCGGCGCCACGGGATGTCCCGCAGGTCGAGGCCGTCGTGGATCCCGTAGTACTGGAACGGTGTCAAGCGGTGCTGGTCGATGGCGTCCCACAGTCGCAGCTCGGCCGCGATCCGGCCGTCGAACCAGTGGAGGACGGACTGCCCGTCCGCCCGCTCCGGGGTCGCGGTGAGACCCAGCAGCTCGCGCGGTCGGAGGTGCGTCAGCAAGCGGTCGTAGGAGCGCGCGGCGGCGTGGTGGAACTCGTCCACGATCACCACGTCGAAGTGGTCGGCGGGGAGGTCGTCCAGCGCGCTCCGATCGAGGCTCTGGATCGACGCGAAGACGTGCCGGAACGCGGAAGGGCGTCGCCCGCCGACCCAGAGTTCGCCGAACGAGGCGTCCCCGAGCGCGTGGGCGAAGGTCCGCCGGCTCTTGTCGAGGATCTCCTTCCGGTGGGCGACGAACAGCAGCCGGGCGCGCGGCAGCTCGCGGCGGAGGTCGCGGTAGTCGAGCGCGGCCATCACCGTCTTCCCGGTCCCGGTCGCCGACGCGATCAGGTTGCGGTGGCGGCCGCGACGGCGCGAGAGCTTCACCTGCTCCAGCATCCGGGCCTGGAACGGCTCGGGGCGGAGCTCGACGGGGCTCAGGACGAGCTGCGGACGATCGTCGCGCGTCGCGCACCGATCGTCGAACTCCTTCGCGTCGAACGGGACGAACTCGCCCCCCTCCCAGTACGTCTCGAACACGGCGCGGATCTTCTCGACGACGTCCGGATTGCGGGCGCCGGAGACGCGGACGTTCCACTCGAGGCCGGTCACCTGCGCCGAGTGCGTCAGGTTCGACGATCCGACGAACGCGGTCGAGAACGACGAGTCGCGGTGGAACAGCCACGCCTTCGCGTGCAGCCGGGTCGAGCCGGTGTCGTACGAGACGCGCACGTCCGCGCCGAGGTCGGCGAGCAGCTCCAGCGCGCGCTTCTCGGTCGACGCGGTGTACGTCGTCGTCAGCACGCGAAGAGGGCGGCCACGGTCGACGTGGCGCTCGAGTGCGTCGCGGAGCGGGCGCAACCCGGTCCTCCGGATGAACGCCATCAGCAGGTCGATGCGGTCGGCCGAGTCGATCTCCGTCTCGATCTGGCGGCCGACGCGCGGCTCGCCCGGGGCGTTGGTGAGGAGCGTCGTGTCGAGGAGCGGGGTCAGCGGCGGAGCGATCGGATCGGGGCTCCCGTCCGGCCGGCGGCCGAGGATCGCCCTGAGCACGGTCGCGTCCTCGACGGGCGCGTCGAGATCCGACTCGTCCCGGCCGAGGAACCGTCCGATCTCCGCCACGAGGTCGCGGGCGAGCCGGACCCCGTCGACGGCGCGGGAGCGGTCGGGCCGCGAGTCGATCGCCCGCTCGAGGGTCCGCTCGAGGTGCAGCGCGATGCGCCGGGCCGCCTCGGCCGGGTGCAGGGGCCCGCGCTCGGCGCGGAGGCGCTCGTCGAGGTCGCGGAGCGCCCGCTCCAGCGCCGGCGTCACCAGCGCCTCGTACAGTCCGGGAACTAGCCGGTCGTCGTCTCGCATCGCCCCTCCTCCCCGCGGGCCTCAGCCCCCGAACCACTCCCGGTAGAGGTCCGGCCGGCGGTCGCGCAGGAAGAGGCGCTTCGCGTGGGAACGCTCGACGGCGGAGAGGTCGAGGTCGCAGAGGAGGAGGTGGTCCTCGCCGGAGGGGGCGCGGGCGATCACGCGTCCCGACGGGTCGCAGACGAACGACTCGCCGGCGAAGTCGAGGACCTCCTCCTTCCCGACGCGGTTGCAGAGGGCGACGAAGCACCCGTTCTGGAACGCGGCGACCCGCATCTCCGCCTCGTACAGCCCGTCCGGCCACTCGCCGACGGCGCCGGCCTGCGGGACGACGATCAGCTCGGCGCCGGCGAGCGCGAGGGCGCGCGTCACCTCGGGGTAGTGGCGGTCGTAGCAGATGCAGACGCCGATCCGCCCGGCGCGCGTCGTGAAGACCGGCGCGCCGGTGTCCCCCGGCGCGTAGTACCCCTGCTCGTGGAACCCGTCGTACTCGGTGATGTGCAGCATCCGCTGACGGCCGAGGAGCGCGCCGTCGGCGTCGATCACGATCGACGTGTCGTAGCCGCGGTCGCCGTCCCGCTCGAACAGGTTCGGGACGACGACGACGCCGAGCGCGCGCGCCCTCTCGCGGAGGGTCGCGACCGTCGGTCCGTCGATCGCCTCGGCGCGGTCGAGCGCGGCGGCGTCGGCGCGGCGCTGGGGCCAGAACCGTTCGAACGCGAGCTCGGCGAACGCGACGAGGTCCGCCCCCTCGGCGGCCGCGTGTTCGAGGGCGGCGACGGCGCGTGCGACGTTCTCCCGCTTGTCGGGCGTGGCGTGCTGCTGGACGAGGGCGAGACGCATGCGCGGAGCGTACCGGCTCTCGATTCTCGTTCACACCTCCGGGCGTCCGGGGCTCTACGGAGCGGAGGTGATCGGCATGAATCGACGGGACGCAGTCGGGAGGATCGTGTGGGGCGGAGCCGGAGCCGCCCTCGTCGCGTGCGGGGCGGCGCCGCCGGCGGGCGACGGCGCCGGGATCGACCGGCTCCGGACGGGGCTCGAGGACGGTTCGATCGACGCGGCGGCGGCCCTCGTCGACCCCGCGCACCGGACGCTCCGGGCGAGCCCGGAGTTCCGGGCTCTCATGCGGGAGCACCTCCGCGACGCGACCTTGACGATCGTCTCCGCCGACGAGCCGGGGACGCCCCTCGAGGTGAGCGGCAGGGTCGTCGACACCGAGGGGAACCCGATCCGGGACGCCCGGATCCACGTCTACCAGACCGACGACCGCGGGTACTACGGCGTCGAGCGGAGCGACGACCAGCGGAACCCGCGTCTCTACGGGTACCTCCGGACCGGGGCCGACGGCCGGTACGCCCTCCGCACCGTCCGCCCCGGTCACTACGCGCACGCTCCCGATGGCCCGCAGCACATCCACTTCGAGTTCGGCGCCGACGGACACCGGCGCGCGCGCGGCGTCGGTCCGCCCAGCCTCTTCTTCGCCGACGACGAGACGCTCCTCGACGAGTACCTCGAGGAGATCGAATCGGACGGCGCGCACGTCGGGACCGTCGCGCGGGGGGAGGACGGCGTCGAGCGATGCACGTACGACCTCGTGCTCCGGCGGGAGTGACGGCCGGGCCGGCTCAGTCCCCGATGACGAGGCGGACGCCGTTGGTCGCGACGAACCCGAGCGCCGCACCGGAGTCCGCCACGAACGCCTGGAGGAAGGCGGGGCCGGAGGAGGCCGACGTCGGGATCGCCGCTCCGAAGATCGCCGTCCCGTCGGCGAGGACCGGCAGCGTGAGGGCGTAGCTCGCGGGGTCGACCAGGAGCGAGCAGCCGTCCGGGAGCGCGATCGACGACGCGGTCATGCCGACGAGCAGCAGCGCGAACGGACTCCCCGCGACGGCGGTCAGCTCGAACGTGACGGACCCTCCCGGCCGGAAGCAGCCGTCGTACGAGTTCATCACGCCGAGGTGCGGCGGCACGAGAGACGAGACGGAGCAGGCCGCGCCGTACTCCGCGGGCGCGTTCGGAACCGAAGAGAAGAGGAAGACGAGTCCGTCCTCGCCGCCGTCGACGACCGAGAACGGAGCACCGGCCGCCACGAGGTCACCGTCGAGGGCGACCCGCTCTCCGAGGTTCTCGACGCCCGTCGGGTCGGCCGGCAGGAGCTTCATCCGGTCGGTCCAGGTCCCTTCGACCTCCTCGAAGACGAGCACGCTGCCGACGCCCAATCCTGCGGCGTGGTCGCCGGGGAGCCCGAGCACGACGCGGCCGGCGTCGACGTCGAGGTCGACGATCCCCTGGGTCCCGGCGGACGACGGCACCAGCTCGGACGTCGCGACCCAGAACGGCGGGACCGGGACGTAGGTGACCGCGCGATCGATGCCGCCGCAGACGACGAGGCCGCCGTCGATCGCCACGTTCCGCCCGTGCTGCGCCGACCCCGGGGCGACGAGCTTCGACGTGAACTGCCAGCCCTTCGAGTCGACGAGCTCGAGCACGTACGCCGCGCCGCCCAGCGGGACGGCTCCGTTCGCGCGCGGGGCGCCGACCACCGCGACGCCGCCGTCGATCCCGACGTCGGCGCCGAGCCAGTCCGCTCCGTGGGCGTCGCTCGCCCCGAATGACGCGACCTCGACCCACGTGCCGCCTTGCCGCTCGAAGACGTACGCCGACCCCGACTCCGGCGGCCCGAGCCGCGGCGCGCCGACGATGAGGTGGACTCCGTCCGTGTCGAGCGCCCGTCCGAACTGGTCGTCGTCCTCGGCGTCCGACGCGAACAGCGTCTGGACGTGCGTCCACGTCGAGTCGACCTTCTCGAAGACCCAGACCGCCCCGGGATTCCCGGCGCCGGAGAGGTTCAGCTTGTCGTCTCCGACGAACACCCGGCTGCCGTCGGTCGCCACGGAGATGCCGAACGACCCTCCGGCCGGGGCGAGCGTCGCGGCGAGCTCCCAGCTCGCCCCGTGACGCTCGAACACCAGCACCGTCTTCTTCCCCG
>JBICIB010000287.1:0-4858 GCA_043101415.1 Planctomycetota bacterium JB042
GTCGAAGTCCGCGTTCGTGTCGAGGGCCTCGATCAGGGTCGACTCGTTCAGCTCCACGGAGGTGCCGTCGACCGCGAACCCGCCGATCACCGTCGTCCGGTCGGCCGACGTGTCCCCGAGGAACAGCTCGAGGTTGCCGCCGCCGATGGTGAGCGAGTTCGGAGAGCCTCCGATCACGCTCCAGACCGTGTTCCCGGTGATGATGTCGTTCGCGTCGGAGCGGAGGAACTGGTTCCCCTGCAGCCCGTCGACCGTGTCCGCGTCCCCTCCGTCGATCGCGCCGGCGGCGAGGTCGGCGGCGGTGACGCTGCCGTTCACGATCTTCGAGGAGTCGACCGAGTTCGTCGCGAGGTCGGCGAGGGTGACCGTCCCGTCGACGATCTTCGCCGAGTTCACCGAGCCGTTCGCGAGGTCGGCGGCGCCGATGCCGCCGTCCGCGATCTTGGCCCCGGTGATCGTCGCCGCGGCGATCTCGTTGTTCGTCACCGCGCCGGGCTGGATCTTCGCGGTCGAGACCGAGCCGTTCTGGAGGCTCGACTGGGTCACGTTCCCGGGCACGATCATGGCCGAGGTGATGGTGCTCGCCTCTCCCTTCTGAACGAAGTCGGTCGAGTCGAGGCCGTCGAGCTCGAAGGCGTCGAAGGCGAGGCCCGCGAAGCGCGAGAAGTGCGCGTTCGGGGTCGGGGTGAGCTCGACGCGCGGGGAGAGGGTCGTGAACGTCCCGACCCCGGCCGGCGAGCGGACCGCGATCTCGAGGTGACGCTGGTCGCCGGCGAAGGCGACGTTGCCGAAGTCGAGCTCGACCTCGAACACGCCGCGGGTGACCGGGACGGCGTTCAGGCTGTTGGTGAAGGAGATCTGGTTCCCGCCGACCGGCTGGTCGAAGAGCGCGAACCGGAGGTCGCTCGGCTGGTCGACGACGACGCCGTTCAGCCGGAGCTCTCCCTGGTACGAGAAGCGGAAGTCGAGCGGGACGTTCTGGGCGTGGGCGCTCGCGGCGGCGAGAGCCAGGGCGGCGGCGAGGCCGAGGGATCGGGTTCTCATGCGTTTCCTCCGTCGGATGGGTGATGACGGAGGTCCCTTCGCGGACGGCCCGGATCGTGCCCCCGAAAAACCGGGCCGGAATCGGTGTCGCGGTCGTCGACGCTTTTCGTTCGTTTCGGTGTGCCCCCCGGCGCCGGGATGCGAAGAACGCCCCGACCGGGTGGACCCTCACGGCTTCGTATCGGAGGCGAACATGCCCCTCAGGACCGTCTTCCTCCTTCTCGGACTCCTCGCCGCCACGGGCGGGGCGGGCGAGGCCGAGCTGGTCCTCGGCGAGAAGCTCTCCGGGACGATCGACCACCCCGGCGACGTCGACGAGGCGGTCCTCGAGGCCCTCCAGGGGGAGCGGATCACCGTCAAGGTGAAGGGGAAGAAGGGGTTGAAGCCGTTCGCCGAGCTCGAGGACGCGTCGACCGGCGCGCCGCTCGGGACGTTTCCGTTCGAGAAGGGGCTCGGGAAGGGGACGTTCCAGATCAAGAAGTTCCCGGCGCCGGCGACGGCGACGTACCGGCTGAGGATCCGGTCGGCGAACGGGAAGGGGGGCGCCTACACGGCTTCGACGTCGGGGAAGCTCCAGAAGGACGCCCACCTGAAGTTCACCCGGACCGAGTCGATGCAGGCCGGCGAGATCCGGCTCGTCCCGTTCGACGTCAAGGCGGGGACGAAGCTGACGGCGACCGCGAAGCCTTCGAGCGGCTCGGGCGCCGTGCCGTCGCTGTCGAAGGTGACCGGTCCGTTCTCCGACACCGACCTCGCCCCGTTCCTCTCGGCGAGCGGGACGACGGTCAAGGTGAAGAAGGCGCCGCTCTCCGCGTTCGGGGAGCACTTCCTGGTGCTCCAGAACGTCGGCGCGGCGGGGGCGATCGACGTCCAGTTCTCGCTGAAGCCGCCGAAGGTGAAGAAGAAGTCGGTGAAGGAGCCGTTCGAGGGGACGGGCGGCATCTCCGGCGTCGTCACGGCGGCCGACATCACCGTCCAGCCCGAGCAGGAGCCGAACGACCTCGTCGCGCAGACGCAGTTCGTGGGGTCGCTCTTCCCCGGCAAGCTCTCGCGGGTCCTCGGCGCCGTCGGCAACGGCGCGGCGGGGCCGGCGGACGTCGACGGATACCGATACCAGCTCGACGGATCGCAGACGGTCTACCTCGTGCTGCTCCACGACGTCTCGGTCGACTTCGACGTCGAGCTGTACGACGGCGACACCGGGGCCTTCCTCGGCGCGCTCGCCACCGAGCAGGAGCCGGAGGAGGGGCTGCTCGCGGTGACGCTCCCGCCCGGAGGGACCGCGAAGCTCGACGTCGTCGTCTACGCCTGGTCCGGGACCGGGAACTACCTGCTGCGCCTGCTCTCCGGTCCGCCGGGATCCTCGGGGCTCGCGGCCTCGGCCGGGGAGGCGGGGTTCGCGTTCGCGCCGGCCGGCCCCGCGGTCCACGTCCCGTCCCCGCCGATCGCCGACCGGTACTTCGGGATCGACGAGGAGTTCGTGCCGGGCGAGGTGATCGTGAAACTGAACGACGCGTCGGCCGACCGAGAGGCTTGGGCCGCCGCGCGCGGCGACGCGGTTCGCGTGGCGTCCCCGGCGGGTCCGTTCGTCGTCCGGCTCGGCGGAATCGACGACGTCGACGACGACTTGCGCCGGCGGCGGACCGCACTCGCCGTGGCGGAGTTCTCGCTGGACCCGGCGGTCGCGTACGCCGAGCCGAACCACCTCCGGCGCGCGTTCGCGACGCCGAACGACACCTACTACCCGCTGCAGTGGCACTACCCGCTCGTGAAGCTGCCGCAGGCGTGGGACGTCACCAAGGGCTCCTCGAACGTCGTCGTCGCCATCCTGGACACCGGCGTCGTGGCGCACCCCGATCTCGTCCCGCGCGACAGCGGGACCGGGTTCGACTTCGTGTCGTTGCCGCAGAACGCGCTCGACGGGGACGGCTTCGACCCCGACCCGACCGACGTCGGCGACCAGGCGTACCAGGACGGCCGGTCGTCGTGGCACGGGACGCACGTCGCGGGGACCGTCGGCGCGTCGACGAACGACGGGCAGGGCGTGGCCGGCGTCGACTGGAACTGCAAGCTGATGCACCTGCGCGTGCTCGGGAAGCTCGGCGGCGCGGACGCGGACATCGCGGAGGCGATCCGGTACGCGGCGGGCCTGCCGAACGCGTCGTTCCAGGTACCGCCGAAGCGCGCCGACGTCATCAACATGTCGCTGGGCGGGTACGGCTACAACCAGACCGTCGCCGACGCGGTGACGGCGGCGCGCGCGGCCGGCGTGGTCGTCGTGGCGGCGGCGGGGAACGACGACACCAGCCAGCTCTCGTACCCGGCGTCGTATCCCGGCGTGATCTCGGTCTCGGCGGTGCAGACCACGAAGCAGAAGGCGTCGTACTCGAACTTCGGCTCCGCGATCGACGTCGCCGCCCCCGGCGGGGACGACCAGGCCGACCTGAACCAGGACGGCTACCCGGACGGGGTCCTGTCGACGCTGGTGGACGAGCAGGCGAACGCCTACGCGTTCGACTTCTACCCCGGCACGTCGATGGCGTCGCCGCACGTGGCGGGGATCTGCGCCCTCCTCCTGTCGGTGAACCCGTCGCTGACGCCGGACCAGATCGAGTCGATCCTGACGTCCACCGCCGAGGACCTCGGCGCCGGCGGCTGGGACCCGGTCTTCGGCCACGGCCTCGTCGACGCGTTCGCCGCGGTCCAGGCCGCGGCGGGGCCCCCGACCGGCGGGCCGAAGCTGTCGGTCTCCGCCGGGTTCCTCGACTTCGGCGGCGCCCTCGACCAGCAGGCGGTCACGATCGCCAACTCCGGCGGCGGCGCGCTCTCGTACTCGGCGACGGACCAGGAGTTCCAGGGGGCGAACTGGCTCTCGATCACTCCGAGCAGCGGGGGCGCGCCGGCGACCATGCAGGTGAAGGTGAACCGCACCGGCCTCGCGCCGGGCGTCTACACGGGGCTGGTCTCGATCTCGTCGAACGGGGGGAACGCCCAGATCGACGTCCGGATGGAGGTGTCGACCGGCGGCGGCGCGGTCCTCGATCTCGGGACGATCCACGTCCTCGCCGTCGACCCGGCGTTCTTCGGGACGCTCGGCGTGGGGACGGCGCAGCCGGGCTCGGGCGCGTACGCGCTGTCGTCCCTCCCGACCGGCGCGTGGATCGTCGCCGCGGGACCGGACCTCGACGGCGACGGGTTCATCTGCGGCGTCGGCGAACCGTGCGGGCTCGCCCCGCCGGTCGCCGACCCCGCGCTGGTGTCCGTCCTCGACGGCCAGATCACCTTCGGCGTCGACTTCGTGGTCGGCGACGTCCCGATCCTCCCGACGTTCGCCGGCGGCGCGGCTCCCGTCCTCCCCCGGGAGGGGTTCCCGATCCCCTGAGCCGGGCGCGGTCGGTCCGCCCGTCTACGGGCGCCAGGCGAGGCTCGTCCCGAAGACGACGCCGGGGCCGCCGACGGGGGCGAGGAGGCCGCGCTCGAGGTCGGCGACGAGCACGCCGGTGCGGCCGGCGGTCTCGTCCGTGTCGGCGAGGTCGAAGGCGAGGAGGGCGCCGTCGGGGGACCAGGCGAAGCTCGCGACGGTCCGGCCGGTGAGGAGCGAGAGGCCGGTCGGGCCGCCGGGTCCGGAGAGGAGCGGGCGGTCGCGGCCGGTCGAGAGGTCTCGGAGCGTCAGGGTCGCCGTGCCTCCGCCCGCCTCGCCTTCCCGGAGGAGCGCGAGCGTCTCGCCGTCCGGGGACATCCCGAGGAGTCGGGCCCCGGCGCCCGACGTGACCGCCTCGTCGACCCGGTCGCGCATCCGCACGCGATGGTCGTG
>JBICIB010000288.1:0-2996 GCA_043101415.1 Planctomycetota bacterium JB042
CCATGTTGTCCCACGTCGCCTTCGTCATGAAGTCCGGCAGCTCCTGGAGCCAGCCGTTGTTCGCGAACCGCCCGTCGTACACGCGGGCGTCGGGGACGAAGTTCAACTCGAGCTGGCCGTTCTCGACGGCGTCGGTCGCGAACCCCGACGCGGCGGGCATGGCCGGGAGGCTCCCCTTCACCGACGGCGTCTCCGGCGCCGTCGCCGAGTCGGCGAGCACGCCGTCGTGGATGCACTTCCGCCAGGTCTGCTCGTCGGTCGAGACCTTCTCGTCGAACGTCCGCCGGATCAGGTCGTAGCCGTCGGTCAGCTCGTCGACGGTGACCGTGGCGAGGATCTCGATCGCCGACTTCCCGCCGTGGAGCGGCGCGATCGTCGGCTGCCCGACCACCCACGACCCGTCCGCGGCGCGCGCGTCGCTCCAGGTCTCGAACGGGTGCGCCATCGGCACGTGCCAGGTCGACGCCTTGCCGGTCTCGTCGTCGTACAGACCGACGTGGATCGTCCGCGCGACCTTCGCGTACGCGGCGGCGAAGTCGAGGTCCGCCGGCGCGTCGTACACCGGGTTGCCGCCGAGGACGAGGAGCGTCTTCACGCGCCCGGCGTTCATGTCGTCGACCAGCGCGCGCATCCCGTCGACGTGCGACGGCCGGGACGGGCCGGGGACACGGAGGTACTCCACCGTCTTCCCGGCGTTGCCGAGCCACTGGTTCAGCCGGTGGACGTGCGCGTGGACCGCGGCCGGCTGGTGCGGACCGACGGTCACGAGGCTGGTCCCCCGGTGCGCCTTCAGGTCGGCGGCGAGCGCCTTCACGAACTTGGCGATCCGCTCGTTCGAGAGGATCGTCGACGCCCCCATCGCCCCTTCGACCCCGATCTCGGCCTTCAGCGCGGCGAGGACCGCGCCGATCAGCCCCGAGCGGAGCGGCAGCCGGTGGTCGGCGGCGGCGCCGGTGGTCGAGAAGTTGCTCTCGATGGCGTAGAGGCGGTTCATCTTGCCCGCGTCCGGGTCGCGGCGGGACGAGAAGTCGCGCGACCACTTCAGCGCCGCGGCGCCGCCTCCGAGGAGGTCGTCGTCGAGGCAGACGATCACGTCCGCCTTGTCGACGTGGTAGTGCGGCCGGTACTCCTCGCCGAAGGCGACCCGGCTCCCCTCGCGCGCGTGGTCGCCGGAGATCGGCTCCCACTCCACCCACTTCGCGCTCGGCATCGCCGAGAGGAGGCGCGTGCGCATGTCCTCGACGGTCGGCGACGACGTCGTGCCGGCGAGGATCCGGAGCCCCTCGCCGCGCGTGCGGCGGAGCGTCATGAACGCCTCGCGGTTCGCCGTCGCGAACGCCTCGACCGTCGTCTCGACCTCCTCCTCGCCGGTGCGGTCGATCACGCCGCCGACGCGGTCCGGGTCGTACATCGAGAGGATCGACGCCTGCGCCCACGAAGTGGTCGCGCCGTTCGACATCGGGTGGTCGGGGTTCCCCTCCACCTTGACCGGGCGGCCCTCGAAGGTCGTCAGCAGGAGCGGCGCGGCGACGCCGCCCAGCTCCATCATCGTGGCGAAGTGCTGCGGCACGCCGGGGACGCGGTTCGCGGCGCGCTCGTTCTCGACCGCGATCTTCTCGTCCTCCCAGCGGCAGCCGGCCGCCGCGGCGAGCGCGGCCGACGCGCCGAGGAGCTGGAGGAAACGGCGACGCGAGGGCTCGTCGAGGTTCTCCGGGTCGACGCCCGGGAACTCACGCGCGAGCAGCGAGCGGAACTCCGCTTCGTTCTCGATCGACGCGGCGGAGCGGTAGTAGCGCTTGGTCATCGGCTTCGATTCCGTCACGAGGCGTGTCGCTCAGCGATGGCAGGTGGAGCAGGAGACCTGCGTGTGGACGTCGTACTCTTCCATCAGCCGCTCGCCGAGCTCCCGGCGGTCCTCCTCCGGCTCCCAGTCGAGGTCGGTGATCTTGTCGAGCGGCCGCAGGCGCGGCGCCGGGTCGCGGTGGCAGTCGAGGCACCACCCCATCGAGAGCTCGCTGACGATCCCGACGACCTCCATCGTGTCGACGCGCCCGTGGCACTCGGCGCACCCGACGCCCTTGTTCACGTGGGAGCTGTGGTTGAAGTACGCGTAGTCCGGGAGGTCGTGGACCTTCCGCCACTCGACCGGCAGGCCGGCCGCGTGCGCCTCGCGCAGCGGCTTCAGGAGCTCGCTCTCCGTCCGGATCTTGTCGTGGCAGTTCATGCAGGTCTGCGTCGGCGGGATCGCCGCGAACGCCGCCTTGTCGACGGTCGTGTGGCAGTACCGGCAGTCGATGCCGAGCTCGCCCACGTGCAGCTTGTGGCTGTACGGAATCGGCTGCTCCGGCTCGTACCCGACGGTGATCGTCTTCGGCGCGAAGCCGAGCCAGACGAGCACGACGGCGTAGAGGCCGCCGCCGGCGCCGAGGACGCCGCCGATCTCCTTCAGGCGGTTCGTCCACTGCGGAAAGATGAAGTCCGACATGTCGTTCCGTGGGCCCCGGTGAGGAGTGCGGATCGTGCACGACCCGGCACGACGCACGCGGTCGTGCGCCGAGGTTCCCGATCGCGACTGGAGAGGCGGACGAGCCTAGGTGGAGGTCGCGGAGGAGGGAATGCGGCAAGTTGTCGCACGACGGCGCGCAACCGCCTTTTCGCGGCGGAACGACCCCTCCCGTCCAGGGGTTGGAGCGGGACGGGTCACTTCGTGTAGCCGAGCTGCTCCAGCTCCGCGGCGAACCGCGGGTCGACCGTCCCGACCGCCCGTCCCTCGGCCTGCGCCGCCTGAAGCTCGAGCTGGCGGCGGGCCGCGTCGCGGAGCCGCTCGAACGCCTCCAGGTCCCGCCCGACGTGCCCCTTCAGCTCGGACGGATCGGTCTGGAGGTCGTAGAACGCGTCCGTCCCCTCCGGCCGGTGGATCAGCTTGTATCGCTGCCCGCGGATCGAGACGTTCATCCCCCCGGGGTAGCCGGGCTTCCGCTGCGCGAAGGCGAGCC
>JBICIB010000289.1:0-3141 GCA_043101415.1 Planctomycetota bacterium JB042
GTCGAAGGGGTCGGCGTCCTCGCCGTCGGCCGGGGCGACGACCATGTAGTGCCAGTCGGAGAACTCTCCCTTCGGCAGCTTCCACTTCGGCCGGAACGACCGCCGGAACTTCGCGATCGCCTTCTTCGCGGCGGCGTCGTGGCGGGACGACGCTTCGGGGAAGAGGCCGCGCGTCTCGCCGAGGAGGCCGTCGGTGTCGTGCGGGTCGTCTCCGGGTTCGAGGCGCTTGGCGGCGACGTTCACCACGCGGGGCCCGCGCTTCGGATCGAGGACGTACGGGAGGAGGGCTCGCAGGAGGTGGCGGGTGCCGCCGCCGTTCCCGCGCACGTCGATCACGAGGCCGCGCGCGTCGCGGAACTCGTCCATCCACCGGCGCAGGTCCTCGAACACCTCCGGCGCCTCGTCCGGCGCGACCATGGCGGCGATCCGGAGGTAGCCGATCTTCCCGTCGAGCCAGCGGCTCTCGCTCCGCGGCCACGCGCCGTAGGTCGGCTTTCGGTCCGCGACCCGCAGGGTGATCTCCTTCGTCCTTCGGCCGCGCGCGGCGCCGAGCTTCACCTCCACGTCGTCGGTCGTCTCGAGCCCGAGTTCGCCGCGCGCCCACTGCAGGAACCGGACGTTCCTCGCCCCGTGCTCGCGGCGGAACCGGGGCGACCCGTCGGCCGCCATCGTCGCGCCGACCTCGATCCACTCCTCGATCGGCCGGCCGTCGATCGCCACGACGTACGGGTGGTCGTCGTCGAGGAGGCCGCGGCGGTCGTCGTGGAACGCGACGTACCGGTCGCCGGAGACGCCGATCAGGAACGGGAGGTACCCCGGCGGGAAGAGGTCGTTCGGGTTCGCGCGCAGCCGCGTGTGGCCGTCGCCGAACCGCGCCAGGAACCGGGTCAGCTCGAGGGCGAACGCGCGGGCGTCGACCGGATCGTCGAGCCGGGCGCCGATCGCGTCGGCCTCGGCCTCCGCGTCGACCCCTTTCAGGCGGAAGTACGAGTGCCGGGCCCGCAGGGCGTCGACGAGGAACGCGAGGTCCTCCTTCGCCGCCGCCGCGGAGAGCGTCCTCGGGGGGGACGCCGCCCGCGGCAGGTCCGGACGCCCGCGGCCGCGCTGGTTGAACTCCCACGCCGCCCGGCGGTTCTCCTCGGTCATCGCCGCGTCCACGGGCGTCCGCGCGCCCGAGTCGAGGTCGATCAGGACCAGCTCGACGGTCGGCCCGGGGGGCTTCCCCATCCCCGAGAGGAGTTCGACCAGATCCTCGGAGAACCGTTTGTCCCACTTCGCCCCGTACTTCCGCTTCGAGGCCGACACGATCTCGTCGACGGACGTGCCGTCGATCGAGGCGAGGCCGTGCCAGGCGCCGTCGACGCGCACCTCGGGGACGCCGTCGCTCCAGCGGACGGCGGTGAACGGGGCGAGCTTCGGGAACCCGAGCAGCGCGGCGAGGGCGACGAGGAGGGCGGGCATGGCGGACTCCGGAGGCGTGCGTTCCGTCGGTCGAGACCCCGCCCGCGCCGCCGCGGCGGGGGGAGAATCCCGCATTCTCGCGGATTATGATCGGGCCGATGTCCGACCGACCGAGCGAGGAGCAGCTCTGGAGCTGGATCGACCGCCGGGCTCCCGAGCTCGATCGGTACCTCGCGTCGCACCCGGAGGACCGCGAGCGGATCGACGAGATGCGGCGGCTGGTCGGCGCGGTCGCCGCGCACGCGCGCGAGGCGCCCCCCGCGCGGCCCGAGCGGATCGGCCCGTATCGGATCACCGGCCTCCTCGGCCAGGGGGGGATGGGGATCGTCTACGCCGCCGAGCGGGACGACGCCCCGCGGCCGGTCGCCCTGAAGGTCGGGCGGCGGGCGTTCGGCGAGGACGACGAGCACGCGATCAAGCTGTTCCGGCGCGAGATCCTCGCGCTCGCCCGCCTCGACCACCCGGCGGTCGCGCGGCTGCTCGAGGCGGGGCGGACGGAGGCGGGCGATCACTGGTTCGCGATGGAGCGCGTCGACGGCCTCCCGATCGACCGTTGGGCCGACGAGCGCGCGCCGTCCCGGCGGGATCGGGTCGAGGCCGTCCGGCGCGTCGCCGAGGCGGTCGAGGACGCGCACCGGAAGGGGATCCTCCACCGCGACCTGAAGCCGTCGAACGTCCTGGTCGAGGCGGACGGCTCCCCGCGCGTGCTCGACTTCGGCCTCGCCCGACTGAACGCGTCGGACGTCTCGTTCAGCCTCACGCGGACCGAGACCGGGGCGATGCTCGGCACGCTGCAGTCGATGAGCCCGGAGCAGGCGCGCGGGGACCGCGAGCGCGTCGACGAGCGGACCGACGTCTACGCGCTCGGCGTGCTCCTCTACCGGGTCCTCCTCGGGGTCTGGCCGTACGCGGTCGACGCCTCGTCGCCGGTCCGCGCGATCGCCGCGATCTGCGACGTGCCGCCGCGGCGGCCGACGAAGGTCGACGAGACGCTCGAGCCGGCGCTCGAGACGATCGTCCTGACGGCGCTCGAGAAGCGGCCGGGGCGCCGGTACCCGACCGCGGCCGCGTTCGCCGACGACCTCGGCCGGTTCCTCTCCGGCGCGCCGATCGCGGCCCGCCCGGTCGGCGCGATCGTCCGGGCGGGGCGGTTCCTCGGCCGTCACCCGTCGCTCGCGGTCGCCGTCGGCGCGGCGCTGATCGTCGCCGGCGTGGTGCTGAAGGCGACGCTCGATCCGCCGGTCCGCGTGGTCCGCGAAGGGGTCGACGCGACCTCGAGCTTCGAGCCGCGGCGCTACCCGAAGCTCTCGCCGTTCGAGGCGCTCCGCTGGGAGGACGCGGCGCCGATCGTCACCGTCTCCGGCGTCGAGTACGAGCTCCTCGCGATCGAGGGCGAGCCGGTCGAGCTGATCGTCGGCCTGTGCAAGAAGGTCGAGCGGAACGTCTCGTGGCGGAAGCGGTTCACCGAGGACCTGTACGAGGTGATGCTGCGATTGAAGCGGGCGTCGGTCGGGGAGATGGCGACGGTGACGCTCGACGTCGTCCGGATCGACGACCCGGCGCGGACGGTGCGGAGGATCGACGCCCCGATGACCGAGGAGAACCGGCGGCGGCTGCGCCGGGACCGGTACGGGGTGGCGGCGTTCGACGGCATCCGGTGGATCGGGGACCGCGCGGAGG
>JBICIB010000290.1:0-5316 GCA_043101415.1 Planctomycetota bacterium JB042
CCCACGCCACCGTCCGGTGGCGCCTCCACATGGCCCGCAAGTACTTCAAGGAAGAGTGGGAACGGCGGGAGAGCCGGTCCGACCGGGGAGAGTTCGACGATGAGCTGTGAGCGCATCAGGAAGCTGATCCCGCTCGCCGTCGGCAACGACCTCGACGCCGGGCGGAAGCGGTGGGTCGATCACCACGTCACCGGCTGCCTCTCCTGCTACCGGGAGATGCGCGAGTGGGCCGAGACCCTCGCGGTCCTCGACCCGGTCCGGGCCCCGTCGGCCGCGCCCGCTCCCGGCGGGCTCCTCGAGTCGATCCTCGACGAGGTGGCCGCGGCGCCGCCGGGGCCGCTCGCGCCGCACCCGACCCCGCTCCGGACGCGCGCGTCGCGGGCGGGGCGCTACGCCCTCGCCTTCGCGGCGGGTTTCCTGGTGATGGGGACCGTCGGACTCCGCTTCCTCGGCGACGCCGGGGCGCCGGCGGCCGGCGACGGCGCGGGCCCGCGGGTCCAGCCGGTCGTGTACACCCCCGACGACGTCACCGGCGCGCACCGGTTCGTGCTGCCGCAGGGGTCGCCGGCGAAGCTGCGGCTCGTCGGTCCGGTCCGCCACGAAGGGACCGATTCGATCCCGCCCGCGCGCATCGTCCCGGTCAGCCAGCGGAACGACTTCTGAGGGAGCCGCCCGTGCCGCCCGGTGTCGGTCCCGACTTCCTCTCCGCCGGCCTGCGGATCGTCCTGTTCCTCGGCCTCCTCGCGCCCGACGCCCCCGCCCAGCCGGACCCGGATCGGACGACGTCCGCCGACGCGCCGGGCGCGGACCTCCGCTCGGCGATCGCCGCCGTGCGGCCGGCGTACGTCCGCCTCCAGGTCGAGCACCGGCCGACCGGCGTCGACCTGCAGTCGCGGACCGGCCGCGCGACGCTGACCTCGATCTCCGGCCTCCTGATCGACGACCGGGGGCACGTCCTCACGATGGGGGACGCGCTGATCGAGGCGGACCTCGTCTCCGCGGAGACCGAGGACGGCGAGATCACGCTCTGCGACGTCGTCGGGTACGACCCCGAGACGGCCGTCGGCGTGGTGCGGCTCGTCGCGCCCCGCGAGGCCGCGTTCGCGGTCGCTCCGGCCGCCGAGGTCGAGCCGGGCCTGCCGGTCTTCTCCCTCGGCAATCCGTTCGGGCTCGGCACCACGGTCACCGCGGGACACGTGACGGGCGTCGACCGGACGATCGACGTCCGAGGGGTCGAGATGGGAGGCCTCCTCCAGGTCTCCATGGCGATGAACCCGGGGGACCAGGGAGGACCGATCGCCGACGCCGAGGGGCGGATCCTCGGCGTGATGCTGACGCGCTACCTCGGCCAGCCGGAGGTGACGAGCACGGTCGAGCCGCAGGGGATCTCGTTCGCCCTGCCGATCGAGGCGGCCCTCGGGGTGGCCCGACGGATGATCGAGGCGTACGCCGCCGCCGCCGAACCGCCGACCGGCGATCGGCCGTGGGTCGGCGTCCGGGTCCGGCCGATCGAGGACGACGTGCTGAAGTCGCAGCTCCGCCTCGCCCCCGAGCAGGGGATCCTCGTCGAGCGGGTCTTCCGCGGCTCTCCGGCGATGAACGCCGGGTTGCGGATGCACGACGTCGTGGTCCGGTTCGGCGCCGAGCCCGTCCGGGGGCTCCAACACTTCGGGGGACTCGTCCGTTCCCTCGATGTCGGCGAGCAGATCGAACTCGTCGTGGTCCGGGGCGGCGAGCAGCGCACGCTCCGACTGGTCGTCGGCGCCCGCTGAGCCCGGCCGAGGGGCCGGGCCGGCGTCGCGCGGGACGACCGACGTTGAACCGGATCGACACCCGATCCCGACCAGGGAGGCGAACCATGAAGCAAGTGAACGGCCGAATGCTGATCCTCGGCGCGGTCCCCGCGCTGCTCCTCCTCCTCGGATGGCCGGAGGCGCGTTCCGAGGGCGAGACCGTCCGCGCGAAGGACGTCGCGACGCTGATCGAGTCGCTCGGATCCGACTCCGGGTTCGAGCGGGACGAGGCGTTCGACGAGCTGGCGCGGCGCGGCGAGGAGGTCCGCGGCGCGCTCGAGAACGCCGCGTCGACGAAGGACCCCCGCGTGAAGGACGCCGTCGACCGGCTCCTCGAACGGCTCGAGACGGCCGACGCCGACGGCGGGCTCCGGCTGAAGGACCGGTTCGGCCGCCCGGACGCGGACGGACCGCCGATGCCGGCGTTCCCGCGGCTCCGGCCGTTCCCGTTCGCGGGAGGCGAAGGGGACGCGGAGGAGACCGACCTCGACGCGTGGCACCGACAGTGGAACTCCGAGATCGAGGAGTGGAACCGCCAGCTCGACGCGTGGATGAAGGGGATGGTCCAGGGAGGCGGCGCGCTCGGCGGCGGCCTCGGCGCGGCGCCCGGCGCGCAGGGGTCGTTCCGGACGTTCCGGTCCGGGGAGGAGGGATCGACCGGCTACGAGCTGAAGGTCGACCGCGATGGTCACGTGACCGCCCGGATCACGCGCGAGCGCGACGGCGAGCGGACCGAGGAGACGGTCGAGGCCGACTCGATGGAGCAGTTCAAGGCGGAGTACCCGGAGGTCGCGAAGGGGCTCGGGCTCGACTTCGACGTCTTCGGCGGACCGGGGAGCGGTCTCGGCCTCCGGTTCGGTCCCGACCTCGGCGGCCTGCGCCTCCGGACGCCCCGGCCGATCCAGCCGTGGAGCGACCCGGGATCCGCGCTGCGGCGGGTCGGCGGCCCGCGGCTCGGCGTGTCGGTCCGCGTGATCGAGGAAGGGGACCCGCTCCGGGCGCACGTCGCGCTCGACCCGGGGATCGGGCTCCTCGTCGAGGCGGTCGTGCCGGGGAGTCTGGCCGACGAGCTCGACGTCCGGCGGAACGACATCCTGCTGGAGGTCGGCGGGGTCGAGGTCGGTTCGCCGGCGGACGTCCGGGCCGGCCTGGAGAAGGTCGAGGCCGACGCGGTCGAGGTCGAGGTGATCCGGGAGGGGACCCGGCGGGTGCTGCGCCGCAACGTCTGACCGGACCGGGTCGGGGGCGTCGGTCGGAGGTCGATCGACGCCCCCGACACCGTCTCGGGGCCGCGTCGGGGACGGTACGATCGGCGCATGAACGACGAGAAGATCGCGACGTGGCGAGCCCGGGTCGAGGCGGCGCCGGACGACGAGCTGGCGCGCTTCACGCTCGGTCGGGCGTGCTTCGAGGCGGGCCGCCTCGACGACGCCGCCTCCGCCTTCGAGGAGGCGGTCCGGATGAAGGCGGACTGGATGATGGCCTGGGTCTACCTCGGTCGCGCCCGCCTCGAGCGGGACGACGCGGAGGGCGCGCGCGAGGCGTTGACGCGCGCGCGCGCGCTCGCCGTCGACCAAGGGCACGACGACCCGATCGTGGAGATCGACGAGCTGCTCGAGGAGGCCGACGCATGAGGCGCCTCGCCGCCGTCCTCCCGCTCGTCCTCCCGCTCGTGCTCGCCGCGTGCCTCGCCCGGACCGAGGCGGAGGACCCGCTCCCCGGCCCGCGGCTCGAGGCGATGCTGCTCGCGTCCGAGGACGGGAAGTCGAGGGTCGTCCACGTGAGCGTGCTCGTCGAGCGGGAGTTCGCCGAGGCGCGCCGCTGGTTCCTCGAGGCGCCGCTGCTCGAGCGCTGGCTGGCCGAGGAGGTCACGCTGCCGCTGGAGGAGGGGGCGGCGGTCCGTCTCGCCTGGCCGACCCATGGCGCGGCCGTCGACGGTCGCGTGGAGGAGCTCGTGCCCGGGTCCCACCTCACGATCGGGCTCGATCCGTTCGCGGGGGCGCCGGCGACCCGGCTCCGCCTGACGGCCGCGACGGCCCCGGGGGGGTGCGCGTCGGGATCGAGCACGGCATGTTCCCGGGGGACGCGGCGGGGGAGGAGGTGGCCGAGCGGCACCGCCGAGCGTGGTTCCGAGCGCTGCGGGTGCTCCAGAGCGCGCTCGAGCGGCGGCTCCCGACGACGCCGGCGCCGCCCCCCGAGGTCTGACGCCGCCGCGGCGGTCAGGGGCCCGCGCCGCGTTCCCGGACGGCGTCCCCGGTCGGGAAGCGGCGGCGGAGCTGCCCGCACGCGGCGTCGATGTCGCGGCCCCGGCTCCTCCGGACGGTGGTCCGGACGCCGCGCGCCTCGAGCGTGCGGACCATCGCGTCGACCGCCGCATCGTCCGGGCGGTCGAACGGCAGGTCGGCGACCGGGTTCCACGGGATGAGGTTCACCTTCCCGCGCACCCCCTTGAGCCGGCGGGCGAGCTCCTCGGCGCACTCGACGGAGTCGTTCACGCCCTTCAGCACCGCGTACTCGAACGTGATCTCCCGTCCGGTGCGGCGGAAGTAGCGGCCGGCGGCGGCGAGGACGTCGTCGAGCGGCACGCGGTCGAGCCCGGGGATCAGCCGTCCCCGGAGCGCCTCGTTCGGCGCGTGGAGCGAGATCGCGAGGTTCACCTGCTTGCCGAGCTCCTCGAGGCGGTCGATCTTCTTCGGGATCCCGATCGTCGAGACGGTGATCCGCCGGGCGCCGAACGCCGCGCCGTCCGCGTGGATCAGCGCCTCGAGCGCGGTCCGGACGTGGGTGAAGTTGTTCAGCGGCTCGCCGCCGCCCATGAGGACGAGGTTCGTGAGGGAGCGGCCGCGCCCGGCGGCGAGGGCGCGGGCCTCGAGGAACTGCTCGACGATCTCGCCGGAGGTGAGGTCGCGGACGACCCCCAGGAGGCCGCTGGCGCAGAAGGCGCACCGCACGCCGCAGCCGACCTGGGTCGAGACGCAGAGCGTCAGCCGATCCCCCTCCGGGATCAGGACCGACTCGATCGTCTGGCCGTCCCGGAGCTCGAGCAGGAGCTTGGTGGTGCCGTCGTCGGAGTCGGAGGCGAGCGCGAGGCGCGTCCGCCGGACGTCCCACTCGTCCGCGAGCGCGGCCCGGAACGTCTTCGGCAGGTCGGTCATCGCGTCGACGTCGCGGACGCCGCGGGCGAGGACCCAGCGCCGGACGTTGGCGGGGTGGAAGCGGCGGGCCCCCTCGAGGCCGAGGAGGACGTCGTACCCGTCGACCGGGAGGTCGGTCAGGCAGGGGCGCTCGCCCGGGGGCGCGGCCACGTCACGCGCTCTCGCGGCGGAGCTCCGAGATCGGGACGGTCGTGATCGGCGCCTCGCGCTCGAGGAACTCGCGCGTGACGACGAACCGCGTCGGCTCCTTCCGCTCGGGGAGGCGGAACACGACGTCGAGCATCCGCTCCTCGATGATCATCCGGAGCGCGCGGACGCCGGTCCCCTTCCGGAGCGCGATCTCGGCGACGGTCCGGAGCGCCTCGTCC
>JBICIB010000291.1:0-3514 GCA_043101415.1 Planctomycetota bacterium JB042
GCTTCGGCACGGCGGGGAGGGACCAGGCGACGAGGCGGTCGAACAGGTTCATGCGCGAGTTCGGCGACGGAGGGTCTGGGGTGCACCGGAGACCGGGGCAGCCTACCAGACCGCCGGGGAGGTCCGTCACGACCTCCGTCCGCCCGCGGGGGGCGCGCGCGTCGGGGGCGCCCGGTCAGGCGGTGGCCGGGGCCGGGGCCCGGCAGACCGTGTTCCGCCCCGCGTCCTTGGCCGCGTAGACCGCGACGTCGGCCGCCTTGAGGAGGTCGTCGATCGAGTCCATCCCGCGGGTCCGTTCGGCGACCCCGAAGCTGCAGGTGATCCGTCCCCGGAACGTCCCGTGCTCCATCTCCGTCTCCTCGACCGCGGCGCGGAGTCGCTCGGCGACGATCCGGGCGCCTTCGAGGTCGGAGCCGGGGCAGACGATCAGGAACTCCTCGCCGCCGAGCCGGCAGACCGTGTCCCCCTGCCGGAGCTTGTCCCGGAACAGGGCGGCGACCTGCTTCAGCACGCTGTCCCCGACGTCGTGTCCGAAGTCGTCGTTCACGCGCTTGAAGTGGTCGATGTCGACCATCACCACCGAGACGGCTCCGGACTGGTCCGCGTCCCGGCGGTCCCACTCCCGGCCGAGCGCCTCCATCGCGAACCGTCGGTTCGGGATGTCGGTCAGCGCGTCGGTCACCGTGGTCTGGGTCAGCTTCCGGTTCAGCACCGCGAGGTGGGCGACGTGCTCCTCGATCTTCCGCTTGTCGTCGGCGACCTTGTCCTTCAGGCGGACGATGCGCTCCCCGGCCGACATCCGCGACTTCAGGATCTTCGGGTTGAACGGCTTCACGATGAAGTCGTCGACGCCCGCGTCGAACGCCTCGACCGCGTTCTCCTCGTCCTCGCGGCCGGTCAGGAGGAGGACGTACATGTCGCTTCCGATCTCCGTCCGGCGGAGGGCGCGACAGAGTTCGACGCCGTCCATCTCGGGCATCAGCCAGTCGGTCACGACGATGTGCGGATTCGACTCGAGCGCCCGCTCGAGCGCCTCGGCTCCGTTCGTCGCCTGGACCGCCTCGTAACCGTTCTTCTCGATCTGCGCCACGAGGAGGCGGAGCGAGATCGGGTCGTCGTCGACGGCGAGGACGACCAGCTTCTGCAGGAGGCCCTCGTCGTCGACCGTCGAGGTCGAGGTGGCGTCGATGTCGGCGACCGGCGCGGGCGACTCGCCCTCGGGGGGCGCCGCGTCGTCGTTCGGGACCTCCATCTCGGCGATCTCGGCGAACGGCGGGACCGGCTGCGTCGGCACCGCGAGGACGTTCCCCCAGTCCCGCCACTCCGCGACCACCTCGTCGCAGATCTCGGAGAGGCGGCCGACGCCCGCCTCGACGAGTTCGGAGGCCCGGACGAACCGGTCCCAGTGGCGGGCGTGCTCGCCCTGCTCCGAGAGGAAGATGTCGGCGATCGGGCTCACCACGCGGAGGACGGTCCGGAGCGCGACCATCGCGCGGCTCCCCTCGACGTCCTCGGCGATCGGCTGGTGGTAGACGGCGAGCGCCTGGGAGTGCGCCTCCGGGAGCTTCCAGTCCGCGAGCATGGCGGCCGCGATCTCGTGGTGGTCGATGCCGAACACCTCGCGTTCCGCCTCCGCCAAGGGGGCCCCGACGACGTGGCGGCCGAGCCGGTCGAGGAGCTCGGAGTACGACTTCGGATGGACCGAGGCGAGGGCGAGCCGGCCGATGCCCGAGAGGAGCCCGCAGATGTACGCCTCGGCGGGCTGGATGAGGCGCAGCTCGCGGGCGAGCGCCTGGGCCGCCACGGCCCGGGCCAGCGAGCTCGACCAGTACGCCGGGTAGTCGAACGACTGGCACTTCCCCTTCCGGTACGACGAGACCAGCGAGAAGCCGAGCGCGACGTTCCGCACCGTCCGGACGCCGAGCCGGACGACCGCCTCGGAGACGGACGTGATCTGCACCACGCCGGCCGTCGCCGCCGAGTTCGCCATCTTGATGATGCGTCCGGTCAGGGCCGGGTCGGACTGGATGGTCCGGGCGAGGTCCTCCGCCGTGAAGTCGTCCGTCTGGGTCAGACGGAGGATGTTCATCCCGACTCCGGCGGGCGAAGGGAGGCTGCCGGTCAGCTTCAGCTCGTCGAAAGTGACGCTCATGGATCTCCTCGAGTCCTTCTCGGCTCCTCGGCGCGCGGTCGGTGGCGGTGGCTGCCGCGGCCCTCGCTCACGCTCGGCCGCGGAGCCGTTCCAACGCCTCGAGGGCGTCGCGGTAGCGGTCGCGGGCGAGCGGGACGAGGTCGGCGGCGCCGTCCAGGGTGCCGTCCTTCCCGAGGTTCTCGAGGCGGCGGCAGGTCTCCGCGAGGTCCCGGGCGCCCATGTTGGCCGCGCTCGACTTGAGGCCGTGGGCGGCGCGGTGGAGGGCGTCCGGATCGGAGGACCGCACGGCGTCCTCGATGGAGTCGAGGCGGGCCGGGGAGTCGATCGCGAAGGTCTCGACCAGGTCGTCGAAGAGGTCCGGGTCGTCCTCTCCGCCGAGCTCGCGGAGCGCGGTCACGACCTGGAGGTCGAGGCACGACGCTTCGGAGGACGGCACGGACGCGTCCGTGGCTGGGGCCATGGGGGTGGTTCTCCGCTGCTTGGGGCCGGGCCGGGACGGCCGCGCTCCCCGGAACTCCCCTTCTATCGGCGCCCCGGTGGCTCCGAGTGAAGGGCGGGCCGGCGAGTCGGGCGGAGATTCGCACGAGACGCGCCCGGGCCGCGGAGGATCTCTCCTCCGCGGCCCGGGGATGGGGCGGTCCGGCCGACCGCGCCGGGTCAGGTGTCGAGATCGACCTCGCCGCTGGCCTGATCGGGCTGGAACGGGACGATCTGGACGTTCACGGCGTCGTCGGCGGACATGCCGGTCACCCGGAGCCGGTACGTGCCGAAGTCGGCGAGCGGGACCTGGACCAGGTTGAACGCCCCGCCGACGGTCGAGTCGAACGAGCTGGTGTCGACGGTCGATCCGTCCGGCCGCAGCAGGGTGACGGTGAGCGTTTCGATGTCGGTCTGGCCCGACTCCATGACGTTCGCGTTCAGGAGCGCTCCCGGGTAGGCGCCGATCGAGACCTCGACCGTGTCCGAGCCGTTCGGCGCCTTCAGCTTGTTCAAGAGGCGCGGCTCGGCGAGGTTCGGCAGGCTCTTCCGCTTCGTCTTGGCCGAGTACGCGCCGGTCCCCTTGATCGGCTCGACGATGATCGCGAACTCGCCGGTCGACGGGAGGGTCACCTTCTTCTTGGTCTTCTTCCCCTTCTTCTTCGACTTGAACGACTTGATCGGGGTGCCGTCCGCCTCGGCGATCGTGATCCGGGCGCGCATCGACTTCTCCGCGGACTTGAAGGTGAGCTTCACCTTCTGCCCCTTCAGCCCCTCGAACGCGCCGACCTCGCGGTCGTCGACGGCCGTCAGGTCGCCGATCAGCGAGTCGCCGAGCTCGAACGGCGTCTTGAAGAGGGTGAACCGGATCACCTTCGACGCCTT
>JBICIB010000292.1:0-3845 GCA_043101415.1 Planctomycetota bacterium JB042
ACGACGGGCCCGGTCGGCTCGAGACCAGCCACTTCGAGGACTACGTCGGCACGAGCGTGCTCGGGAATCACTTCGCCCTGGCGGTCTCCAGCGGCGCGGCCCAGTTCCACACGAACTCGCTCTTCAGCGGCCTCACGCACGAGCCGATCCCGAACCCGCACTCGACCGTGCTCTTCCCGGACTACGCGTCGATGCTCACGGGGACGACGCCGGCGACCTGCGGGGACACGGGTCCGGGGAACGCCGACGCGCCGTACTTCTGGGGCGCCGTGCTGCGCGATGTCGACGGGACGCTCCTGTCGTTCTACAACGTCCCGCCCGTGCCGGGCCTGAGCGTCGTCGGGAACCACCCGCTGATGTCCGTGCCGATCGCCCCGTGGATCGAGTACCCGTTGCCGAACAGCGGCGCGGTCGCCTCGGTCCTCCGCTACGGCCACCTCGTGCTGCGGCACCCCGGGATCGCGGCGGCGTCGGTGCCGAACGTGACGATGCAGCGCTTGCCGAACTCCTGGACCCAGATGCCCGGGTCGATCCCGCTGACGGACCCGGGGAGCGCCGCGTACCTCCACTGCTTCAAGCGATTCGCCCACAAGCAGTGGCCGGTCGTCGTCGAGTCCGGCTTCACCTACCGGCTCGACTTCGTCCAGGCCTCGTCGACGCCGGGGGCGAACCACGTCACGCTGACCCTCGAAGATGTCGACGCGCCGGACTCGCTCTACCTGGTCCTGCCGGGCCTCGCGGCGGGCGGGGGGCTGTCGGTCGCGAACGCGGTCAAGGTCGCCGACCACGCGGCGTTGCTGGGGAGCGCCGTGACGAGCTACTGCGTGACCGGGACGGACATGGAGCTGAAGTTCGTGGACGTCGCCGGCGCGCACGAGGTCGACGTCATCTGGTGACGCCTCGAACGTCCGGTGGCCGCCGGGAGCGGTTCGGTCAGCGATCCGCCCCGGCGGCGACCAGCGAGGCGACCACGTCCGCGTACGTCTTCAGCGCCCGGCGCCCCTTCGGCGTGATCCGGTACGAGCCGCGCTCCACCCGCTCGAACCAGCCGTAGACGTCGCGCTGGCAGATGGTCGCCGCCTTCACGACCCCGCTCGCGGCGCGGAGCTCGGCGGTCCGGAGCGGCGCCGACGCGCCGAGGGCGGCCGCGCACCGGAGGGCGTCCTGCCGGTACGCGGTGACCCGCTCGACGCGCGTCGTGCCGCCGACGTTCGGGTCGCCGACCCGGTGCTCGAACTCGAGCAGCAATCGGTGGCGCCGGTGCGCGCTCCCGCGCGGTCGGTACGGCGCCGGGTCGAGCCGGACCTCGACCCGCCGGCTCGACACCGTCATCAGCCCGATCCCGAGCCGTCGGGCGAGGTCGCGGACCCGGCGCCACTGGCGGCGCCAGAGCGGCGCGGACCGGGGGAACGCGACGTAGACCGCGTCGGTCAGCTTCAGCCGGTCGACGGCCTGGAGGATCAGGTCGAGGTTGAGGCCGCTCTTCAGCTCGACCACGACGGGCGGCTCGTCGCCGCGGCGCGCCACGACGTCGCAGTGTTCGACCTCCGCCTTGACGTCGTACCCCTGCGCGAGCAGGTGGTCGCGGACCGGCGGGTAGAGCTCCGATTCTCGAATGGCGTCCTCCTCGAGGCGCCCATCGTACGGGCCGGCCCGGGGAGGTCGACCTCCCGCGCCGCGCGCGGCGGACCGCTTGCCGCTTCGGGCCCCCGGCCGTACCATCGCCCCCGGACGGCCTGCCCGACTTCGGCGCGATCGACTCCCCCCCGCGGTCGCAGTTCTGGGAGGAACTTCATGCTTTCGCCGTCCCCCGCCCGGGCCCTCGGGTCCGCGCTCGCCCTCGCCGTGTTCTCGTCCCCCTCCGCCTTCGCCCAGGGAGGCTCGACGACGCGCTTCGTCCCGGTCCAGGCCGGCCCCGACGCCCCGGTCCTGGAGCTCTCGCGGTCCGCGCCCGGCCGCGTCCTGATCCAGGTCGAGCGGACGGCGCTCGAAGGGTCGACGCTCGACCGGAGCTGGCGAGGCGGCCAGCTTGCGCCGTACGTCCCGACCGCGATCCCGCGCCTCGACCTCGAGCTGTTCGCGGCCGGCGTCACCGGGATCACCCGCGCGACGATCGACGTGAAGGACGAGGTGCGCGGGCGCGAGCTCGGCCTCGACCGGTGGTACGTGGCGCAGGTCTCCGTCGGCGTCGACGTCGAGGCGCTCGCGCGCCGGCTGCGCGCGCTGCCGGACGTCGAGGACGCCGGGCCGGACTGGCGCGCGTTCCCGGCCGCGGTGCCGAACGATCCTCTGCACGCGAACCACTGGGGGCACGACAACACCGGCCAGATGCTCGACTACTGCTGGGGGTGCGGCGGCCACCCCGGCGGCAGCCCGGTCGGCACGCCCGGGTTCGACGCGGACGCCGAGACCGCGTGGGACGCTCCGCAGGGGTACGGCTCGTCCGGGGTGGTGATCGCGATCATCGACTCGGGCGTCGACGCCGGACACCCCGACCTGAACCAGGTCGCGGGGTGGGACTACGGCGACAACGACGCGAACGCCGACGACGACGCGTCCGGCGGCGGGCACGGCACCGCGTGCGCGGGCGTCGCGGCGGCGATCGCGAACAACGGGCTCGGCACGGCGGGGATCGCCGGCGGCTGCTCGATCATGCCGCTGAAGGTCGCCAACAGCGGCGGCAGCATGTTCTTCTCGGCGGTGGCGAACGCGATCCTGCACGCGGCCGACAACGGCGCCGACATCGCGTCGCTGAGCCTCGGCGCCGCGATCTCGAACGACCCCTCGACGTCGAGCGCGATCTCGTACGCGAACGGCGCCGGCGTGACGATCCTGGCCGCGACCGCGAACGCGAACCAGTCGTCGATCGACTACCCCGCCAACCACGCGCTGGTCGTTGGCGTCGGGGCCGCGTCTCCGTGCGGCGAGCGGAAGCGTTCGTCGTCCAGCCCGAGCGAGCTGAACCCGGGCGTCGCCGCCGACCCGAACGGGTACACCTGCGACGGCGAGCGGTGGTGGGGCTCGAACTACGGGACGAACAGCCAGGACGCGGCGGGGGCGGTCGACGTCATCGCGCCGACGATCCTCCCGACGACCGACATCCAGGGGGGCGGCGGGTACGACTCGGGGAACTACTCGCTCTGGTTCAACGGCACGTCGTGCTCGACGCCGTACGCGGCGGGCGTCTGCGGGTTGATCCTCTCCGCGAACCCGGGCTTCTCGCCGGCGCAGGTGCGCGACCGGCTGGTCACGACCTGCGACGACGTGACGAGCGTCGAGTCGGGCGCCGGCTGGGACCGCTACACCGGCTACGGAATGGTGAACGCGGCGAGCGCGGTCGGAGGCGGCGGCACGCCGACGCAGCAGTACACGACGATCCCGTACTCCACCGGCTTCGAGGCGGCGAGCCTCGACGCGTACTGGTCGACGATCCTCGGCGCCGAGGGGCGGGTCCAGGTGACGACGGCGAACGGTCCGTTCGCGGGGGCGCGGCACCTGACGATGGACGACACGGTCGACGGGGGCGCGTACTCGCTGAACGAGGCGCGGCTCCACCTCGACCTGAGCGGCGAGACGCAGGTCGACCTGGCGTTCCGGTGGAAGGAGTTCGGGGACGAGACGCACGCGCAAGACGGCGTCTACCTCTCCGACGACGGCGGCCAGGGCTTCGTCAAGGTGCTCGACCTGAACGGCGGCTCGACCACGAACAACGTCTGGCAGGCGGTCGCGCTCGACCTCGACGCGGCGGCGGCCGGCGCGGGACTCGCGCTCACGTCGACGTTCGTGGTGCGGTTCCAGCAGTACGACAACTACGCCATCGCCACCGACGGGTTCGCGTTCGACGA
>JBICIB010000293.1:0-7945 GCA_043101415.1 Planctomycetota bacterium JB042
TTCCTGAAGCGGTGGCCGGACCACGAGCGGTCCGACCACGCCCGCTACCGCCTCGCGACCGCGTGCTTCGAACTCGACCGGTTCGAGGACGCGATCCCGCACCTGCGGAAGCTGATGATCCGGGCCGGCTTCGAGTTCGAGGCGGAGGCGGCGTTCCGACTGGCGGAGTGCGAGCTCCGCGCGAAACGGTACGACCGCGCGATCTCGGCGCTCGAGCGGGTCGCGAGCCTCGACGAGGCGTACCTCCGCGATCCGACCACGTTCCTCCTCGGCGAGGCGACGTTCCGGAAGGGGGACTTCGCGGCGGCGCGCGGACACTACGCGACGCTCCTCGACCGGGCCCCGAACGGCGAGCACGCCCGCGACGCCCGGTACGGCCTGGCGTGGTGCGCGTTCCGGCTCGGCGAGCACGACGCGGCGCGGGTCGCGATCGATGCGTTCCTCCGCCGCCACCCGGGCGACCCGCTGGCCGGCGAGCTCGTCTTCCTCCGCGGCGAGTGCCTGCTCGAGGCCGGCCGCCCCGAGGAGGCGCTGGCGGCGTACGCCGAGGTCCCGGACGGGCCGTTCCGCGACGCGGCGCTCCGCGGGCTCGGGTTCGCCTCGGCGGCCCTCGGGCGCGCCGCGGACGCGGCGGCGGCGTTCGAGGCGATCGTGCGGCGGCACCCCGAGTCGCGCTACGCCTCGGAGGCGGCGCTGCAGGGGGGCATCCAGGCCCTGAAGGCGGACGATCCGCGGCGCGCGGTGGCGCTCCTCTCGACTCCCGCCGCCGGCGTCGGGCCGGAGGTCCGGTACTGGCGCGGCCGCGCGAAGCAGGCCGCGGGGGATCGGGAGGGCGCCCTGGCCGATCTCGACGCCGCGCTCCGAACCGTCGAGGACGAGGCGCTCCGCGAGCGCCTGCAGGTCGCGCGCGGCGACCTCCTGTTCGAGCTCGGCCGGACCGACGCCGCGGCGAAGGCGTACGGCGGGTCGAAGAGCGACTACGCCCTGCACGCGGCGGCGGTGGCGAGCCTGAACGAGGGGCGGTTCGACGACGCGCGGCGGCTCGCCGAGGAGTTCGTCGCCCGGCACGAGGAGAGCCCCTACGCGGCGGCGACGTGGATCGTCCTCGGCGAGTGCCGGCTCGCGGCGAAGGAGCACGACGCGGCGATCGCCGCGTTCGAGCGGGCGCTCGGCGCGGATCGCGACCGCACGGAGACCGCGCGCGTCCGCGGGCGCCTCGGGTGGTGCCGGTTCCTCTCCGGCGACGGCGCGGGAGCGGCGGCGGAGTTCCGGCGCGCGGTCGAGGCGGGCGCCGGAGGGGACGAGCTCGCCGAGGCGCGGTACATGCTCGGCCGGTCCCTCGAGGCGAGCGGCGATCCGGACGGCGCCCGCGAGGCGTGGCGGACGTACCGGCGCGAGCACCGCGACGGCCCCCACGCCGCCGACGTCCTCCTCGGGCTCGCCCGCCTCGAGGAGGGCGCGGAAGGGACCGCGCGCCTCGAGGAGCTCCTGGCGCGGCACGCGGATCACGAGACCGCCCCCGACGCCCTGTTCGCGCTCGCGGAGCGCCTGTCGGAGGCCGGCCGGACCGACGAGGCGGCGAAGCGGTACGGGGAGCTCCTCTCGCGCTTCCCGCGCCACGCCGCGGCCGCGCCGGCCCGGTACGGGTTGGCGTGGTGCCTGTACGGCGCCGAGCGGTTCCCCGCCGCCGCGCGCGAGCTGCGCACGCTGCTGGACGACCGGTCGCTCGCGCCCGACGTCCGGCTGGCCGCGCTCGAGCTGCTGGTCTTCGCGGAGCAGCGCGCCCCGAACCCGGCCGGCATGGTCGAGGCGTTCGACCGGTTCCGCCGGGAGTGCCGCGACGACGCGCGCGTCCTCGCGGCGGGCCGCGCGTGCGCGGAGACGCTCGCCACGGCGGGGAAGGCGGACGACGCCGACCGGCTCCTCCGCTCGATCCGGACGACCGACGGCGCCGCGACGCGCGCGCTCCGGATCGAGCGGGCGTACCTCGCCCTCGACGGCGGCGACGCCGCGGGCGCGGCGGAGCGGATCCAGGCGCTCGTTCAGCAGGGCGACCAGGACCCGACGACGGCCGAGGCCGCGTTCTTCGTCGCCGAGGCGCTCTTCGAGGCCGGGGACGACGCGCGCGCGGTCCCGCTCTACGCGTACGCGGCGCGGGTCGAGGGGAGCGGGGTCGTCGACCGCGCCCTCTACAAGGAGGGGTTCTCCCGCATGCGCGGCGGCGACCTCGAGGGCGCGGTCCGGGCGTTCGCGAGCCTCGGCGACGACCACCGGAACAGCCCGCTCTGGGGCGAGACCCAATACCTGCGCGGCGAGCTCCTGTACCGGCTCGACCGGCTCGAGGAGGCGGCGAAGGCGCTGGCCCGCCTGCGCCGCGAGATCCCGAACCACGCCGCGACGCCGAAGGCGCTGTTCCGCCTCGGCCTCGCCCTCTGCCGGACCGGCGCCTGGGGCGAGGGCGAGGAGGCGCTCACCGAACTCGTGCGGAAGAACGCCGACTTCGAGCACCTCGCCGAGGCGGAGCTCTGGCGCGGGCGCGCGCTCGCGAGCCGGGAGAAGCCCCGCGCGGCGCGGCAGGCGTTCGAGCGCGTGATCCAGAGCGATCGCGGCGTCCTCGGGGCGCGGGCGCGTCTCGAGCTCGGCCGCCTCCACTTCGCCGGCGGCGACCCGGAGAAGGCGCTCTCCGAGTTCCTGAAGGTGTCGGTGCTGTACGCCGCCGAGGAGGAGAACGCCGAGGCGCTCTACCTCGCCGGCCTCTGCCTGGAGAAGGTCGGCGACCCGCAGAAGGCGAAGTCGCAGTACCGGGAGATCGTCGAGAAGTACCCGCGGTCGGCCTTCGCGGCGAACGCGCGCGAGCGCCTCGCCGAGCTGAAGGCGTTCTGACGTCGACCGCGTCCATGATCCCGTTCGAAGGAGGCCCCGCGTGATGTCCCCGCTCCTCGCGTTCCAGTCCGGCGAGCCCGCCGGGATGCAGTCCCTCCGGGACATGGTCCTGAACGGCGGTCCGCTGATGATCCCGCTCGCCCTCTGCTCGGTGGTCGCGCTCGCGTACATCATCGAGCGATCGATCCGGCTCCGCGGCGGACGGCTCGGCAGCAAGCGGTTCGGCCGCACGCTCCTCGACGCGGTCACGGGGGACGGGCCCGGCGCGGGGCTGAGGCTCTGCGACGAGCACGACTCCCCGCAGGCGCGCATCCTCGGCGCGGGGCTGAAGCGGAACGGCGCGCCGGTCCTCGAGGTCGAGAAGGCGGTCGAGGACGCGGGCGCGCGCGAGGTCCGCCGCCTCTCCGCCAACCTGAAGCCGCTCGTGGTGGTCGCGATGATCTCGCCGCTGCTCGGGCTGCTCGGCACCGTCTGGGGGATGATCGAGGCGTTCTCGACGATCGCCCTGAAGGACGGGCTCGGAAAGCCGGAGCAGCTCGCGTCCGGCATCTCGCAGGCGCTGGTGACGACCGCCGCCGGGCTCGCGATCGCGATCCCGACGCAGGCGGCGTACTACTACTTCAAGGGGAAGATCGACCGGTTCGTGCACGCGACCGAGGACCTCTACCTCCGCATCGTGGACGTGGTCCACGGAGCGGCGGCGGTCGAGGCGGAGGGCGCCCGGGAGGCGGGGCATGCGCATTCCTGACACCGACGACGTCGCCGAGGACCTGAGCGCGAACATCACGCCGCTCATCGACGTCGTGTTCCTCCTGCTGATCTTCTTCATGGTCGCGACGTCGTTCCTCGACTCCGAGAAGGAGCTGAACCTCGAGCTCCCGCCCGCGCTCTCCGGGGACGCGACCGACCAGGCGCCGGACGAGCTGATCATCAACGTGCTCGAGGACGGGAAGCTCGTGCTCGCCGGGAGCGAGGTCGACACCGACGGGCTCCGGTCCGCGCTCGAGCGCGCGGCGCGCCGCGACCCGGAGACGCCGGTCACCATCCGCGGGGACGGGCGCGTGAAGCACGAGACGATCGTGTCCGTCATGGACGCGTGCGGGATCGCGGGGCTCCGGAACCTCGCGGTCGGGACGCTCGACGCCGCGGGCGGCTGAGCGGGCGACGAGGTCGGGACGAACGGGCGGAGGAGCCGTCGATGGCGGACGCGAAGAAGAACCTCGGGAAGAACGTCGTCATCGCGCTGGCGCTGGTGGCGACCGGCTTCTTCGTCGCGTACCTCCGCTTCCGCCCGCACCTCGGGAACGAGTCGACCTGGACCGACGGCGAGCGCCACCTCGAGAGCGCGATGGAGGACGAGGTCCGGTACGCGCTCTGGGACGACCCGCTGCCGCTGCCGCCGACGATCAACACCGACGAGTCGGAGGGCGACCCCGCGCTCTCGCCCGACGGCACGCTCCTCGTCTTCGTCGCCGGCCGACCCGGCCTGAACCGCGACCTCTACGTCGCCGACCTGCTCGACGGCGAGCCGACCGAGCCTCGCCCGCTCGCGCTCCTGAACTCCCCCGCCGACGACGTCTCGCCCGCGTTCGCGAACGGCTGGCTCTGGTTCGCCTCCGACCGCGCGGGCGGCGAGGGCGGGTTCGACCTCTACCGCGCGAGGTACGCCGACGGCGCGTTCGACGTCCCGGTCCCGGTCCCCGGCGGACTGAACTCGGCCGCCGACGAGCTCGACCCGGTCGGCGTGCCGGGGTCCGACGCCCTCGTGTTCGCGTCGAACCGCGCGCGCGGGCGGCGGACCGACCACGACCTCTACCTCGCCGTCCCCGCGGCCCGCGAGGTCGACGACGCCCCGGGCGAGATGCGGATCGCGGCGCTGTCCGCGCTCAACTCGCCGTTCGACGAGCGGGAGCCGGCGTTCGCCGCCGACGGCCGGACCCTCTACCTGGCGTCCGACCGCGACGGCTCGGCGGGAGGGTTCGACCTCTGGCGGAGCGTGAAGGACCGCGGCGCCTGGCTCCCGCCCGAGCCGCTCGTCGGCCTGAACGGCCCGGCGTCCGAGCGCGCGCCGAGCCCGAGCGCCGACGGCTTCACCCTGCTGTTCGCGGTCGAGGCGGCGACCGGCGCGTTCGACCTCTACCGCGCGCGCTCGATCGAGCTGTTCCGCGTCCCCGGGCGCCCGATCGGTTGGATCGACCTGCTGATCCTCCTCTCGCTCCTCCTGGTCGCCCTCCTGGCGTGGCTGGCGAAGCGGTGGGAGGCGCTCGACGTCCTCTACAAGTGCTTCCTCGTCGCGCTCCTCCTGCACCTCCTGATGCTCTGGTGGTTCCAGCGCGTGATCGTGGAGGGGGACGACGTCGAACTCCCCGGCCGGTCGCCCCTGTTCAAGGTCTCGATCGCGTCCGCCCGCACGTCCGCGGCGGCGACGCGCGAGCGCGGCGGCGTCCTCGACGCGCGGCCGGAGCGGGCGTCGACCGACGCGGCGCCGGCCCGCCACGCGGCCGAGGTCGCCGCCGCCGCGCCGACGTCGGCCCCGGCCCGCGCCGCCCGACGCGCGAACCGCCCCGAGGCTCCCGCCCCCGCCCGCGAGCGGCGCGAGATGGAGGCGACGCGACCGAGGACGGAGGTCGCGCGGGCCGAGGTCGCTCTCGAGGCGCCCTCCGAGTCGTTCGAGCGGATGTCCGCCGCGCCGCGGGAGGTGGAGCTCCGGACGCCGTCGACCGAGTCCGCGCCCGCGCGCACGGCGCCGACCTCCCCCGACCGTGCGGCGGCCGCTTCCCTGTCGCTCGCGATCGGCGGCCCGCGCGAGGCGGCGCCGGCCCGCCCGACCCTCGCCAAGGCGGCGCGGATCGAGACCGGCGGCGACCTCCCCGAGCGCGCGGGCGTCGTCGCGCCGACACCCGCGGACGCGCCGGCCGGCGGGCACCCGACGCTCGAGGACCGGGAGACGTTCGAGGCGCTCGCCGGAGCCCCGCCGCCGACCGAGCGGCCGCTCGAGGAGTTCACGCCGAGCGTGACCTCGACCGGAGGACCGGCCGGCGCCGACGCCCCCTCCGGACCGACGCGGAACGACGCCTTCGCCTCGGACCGGCTCGCCGCCCTGGCCGCCGCCCCGGACGTCCGGCCGAGCGCGCCGGCGCCCGTCGGTCTCGACCCGCTCGAGGCGGACGACCTCGCCGCCGACGGGGCCGAGCGGACGCGGACGCCGTTCGACGACGCCCCCCGCGGGACGGGCGAGCTCCCCACGGTCGCGCTCGACGACGCCGCGGCGGGGGACGCGCCGACCGAACCCGGCCCGAGCTCGAGCGAGACGACCGCGTCGAACGCCGACCTGCTCGCCGCGCTCGTGCCGGCGTCGGTCGGGGAGCGGCCGCACCGTCCGCGGGCCCCGGGCCCGACCCCCGCGCGCTTCGCGTTCGACGCGGCGCCGAGCGCCCCCGCGCCGCGGGCGCTGGCGAGCCTCGACGTCGCCCCTCCGCCGCGGACCGAAACGGTCGCGCCGCCGCGCCTCGAGCGGACCCTCGAGCACACGCCGTACAAGAACCGTTTCGGCGTCGAGAAGCAGAAGGCGATCGAACGGCACGGCGGGAGCGCCGAGACGGAGCGCGCCGTCGCGCTCGGGCTCGCCTACCTCGCGGACCGGCAGAACCCGGACGGGTTCTGGGGGACCGAGGAGGACTACGAGGAGAAGTACGGCTACGTCTGCATCGGGAAGACCGCCCTCTGCCTCCTCGCGTTCCTCGGGGCGGGGCACACGCCGGCCTCGGGGACCGAGTACGAGGCCGTCGCCCGCCGCGCCGTCGACTTCCTGCTGCAGGTCCAGGACGAGGAGACCGGCCACTTCGGCTGGACCTCGGCGTACAGCCACGGGATCGCGACGTACGCGCTCGCCGAGTGCCACGCGATCACGAAGGACGAGGCGCTCCGCCGCCCGCTCGAACGCGCGGTCGCCGAGATCGTCCGGAACCAGGTCGAGGGGCGCGACCCGCGCAACGCCGGCGGCTGGGGGTACTACAACCCCGACGGCCCCCACTACGACCGCTGGTCGCGCGTTTCCGTGACGTCGTGGCAGGTGATGGCGCTCGAGTCGGCGCGCCTCGGCGGGATCGAGGTCGACGACGAGGTGTTCGAGCGCGCCGGCCGGTTCCTCCGGAGCGCGTTCGACGACCGGTACGGCTACTTCCGGTACTCGCACGACCCGAGCCGCCTCCGCTCCGACTACCGCACCCTCCCCGCGTCGACGCCGGCCGCGCTCTTCGTCCTCTCGCTCCTCGGCGACGACGTCGCGTCGGCCCCGTACGAACGGCCGCGGGCGTACGTCCTCGAGCGCCGCCCGACCGAGTACCGCTCGCGCGGCGAGCGCGCGTTCGTCCTCCAGGCGCGCGGGAACCTCTACTTCTGGTACTACGCCACGCTCGCCATGTTCCGGGCCGGCGGCGAGGACTGGGACCGCTGGAACGCGGCGATGAAGGAGGTCCTGGTCGAGGCGCAGGCGCGGGACGGCTCGTGGCGGCCGATCTCGCCGTACGCCGAGCGCGCCCGGGACACCTCGCGCGACCGTTGCTACACGACCGCGATGTGCGTCCTGACGCTCGAGGTGTACTACCGGTACTTCACCCCCCTCCTGAAGGTGAAGTGAGGCCCCGGGGGCCAGACGACGCGGCAACCCGTTGCCGAATCGCGATCTGCGACCGACAATCGACGGGATGAGGAACCGGGAACCGACGTGGCCGACGCGGCGTTCCCCCCTCCGTTCCATGGAAGAGCCCGCCTCGACCTCGTCCGACGACTCGCTCGCCGCCGCCGCCGCCGAAGGCGCGCGCCCGGCGTTCGAGCAGCTCGTGGGCCGCTACGGCGGTCCCGTGCTCGCGGTCGTGGAGAAGCAGGTGGGCGACCATCACGCCGCGCTCGACCTGGCCCAGGAGATCTGGATCAAGGTCTTCCGGGCGCTCCCCCGGTACCGCCCGGGCGGGTCGTTCCGGTCGTGGATCTTCTCGATCACGCTGAACCACGTGCGCGACGCGCGGCGGAAGCAGCAGCGGAGCCCGGTCGTCGACAAAGA
>JBICIB010000294.1:0-3205 GCA_043101415.1 Planctomycetota bacterium JB042
CTGCGAACGCACTCCCCTCCAGCCGCCGGTCCCGTCGATCACGCGAACGAGCAGGGAGAGCACGATCGGTCGACGGACCAGATGCCGGATCTCCGGGTTCAGGTCGTCGAGCGGAATGCCCCGCTCCTGCAGGACCTCGGCGACGCCCGCCTCCGGAAGGTCTCCGACTTCGACGTCGATGCGGCGGCCCGGGCCCGGGGCGCCGAGGAGGTTCTCGAGCTGCGCGACGCGGCTCGCCTCGATCGTCCGGCAGCCGACGACGACCACGTGACCGGCCCGTCGCGCCGCGTCGACGAGCCGCACGACCCGCCGAAGCGCCGGCTGATGTCGAGCGCCACCGCGCGCGAGCTGATCGACCTGATCGAGGACGAGCAGGCTGTTCGCGTCGCCGCCGAGGCTCCGCATGCGGCCGGAGAGATCGTCCGGCCGGTCGAGGTCCGAGAGTTCGTCCGCGCTCAGCGCCAGGACCGTCGCTCCGGCGGACCGGGCGGGCTCGACGAGGCTCGCGAGGACCTCGGACTTGCCGCTCCCCGGGGCCCCGCGAACGAGGACGAGGCTCCCGCGCGGGGCCGTGAGCGCCTCGGCCGCGAGTTGCTCCTCCTCGGGGCGATCCAGGTGTCGGGGGAGGAGGCGCGAGCGCGCGACGTCCTCGATGAACTCGTTCGTGATCCGGATGAGATGGTCGGCGAGTCTCCGCCCCGTTCCGTCCCTGATCCACTCGAGGCCGAACGGCTCCAGAGCCTTCTGCAGCGAGACCTTGGACCACGGCTCTTGCAGCCGAGTGCGAAGCGTCTCCCGTAAGGCATCGATCAGTCGCGATGCTTCTGAGTGTGGGACAAGCGTTCTCGCGATCGTCCGCGCGTCGTCTTCGATCGATTCCTGATCTCGGACGCGCACCTTCATGCGGGGGAGAAGGCCCGTCGCGTCTTCTCCGATCGCTGCGACCGCCTCGGCGTGGGGAGCGAGATCGCCGCCGGTCTCGGCGTCCTTGATCGCGAGCTCCCAGTCGGGAGCCCGCTGGTTCGTGACGAATTCGTAGCGCGCCGCGCCTTCGCCCTCCGCGCGTTCCAGGAGCTGAAGCCTCGCGTGCTCGAATACTCGCTCCTTCTCCAGCTTCCTGACCGTCCAGAGGTCCCTCGAACGCGTCTTGCACTGAATCGCGACCCTCCCTCGTCCGCCCTCGCGAATCCAGAGGTCGATCCCGCGTTCGTCCTCGCCCCTGGCTTCCCAGACGAGTTCCTCGATCGTCTCGTCGAGGAGGCGAAGCGCCTGCCAGACGACGTACTCCTCCTCGTACCCATGGCCGATCTTGCTCGACACGCCGCCGTTCACGGGACCTCCTCGAGGGTCTCGGCGATCGAGTCCCAAGGGACGAAGCGGTCCTCGCGGACGGGGCGGACCTCGTCCCCGCCGTACAGCACGACTCCCGGGAGGACTCGAGCGTCGGCGTCGCGCAGGCTGAGCTCGCGCAGCTTCGCCAAGCCGTTCGCCTTCTCGGGGGCCGGCGTCGCCGCGGCGGTGATCTCGATCGGGAAGAGGGCGCCCCCCGTGGTCTCGATCACGACGTCGACCTCGTGTCCGTCGCTCGTTCGCCAGAACCAGAGGTTTCGGCTCTTCGCGGAGTGGGCTCGGGACTTGAGGATCTCGGAGATGCACCAGGTCTCGGCGAGGGCGCCCCATCGAGGGTGACCCCGAAGCTGGTTGACGTCGGAGAGGTGGAGCAATCGACAGGCGAGTCCCGTGTCGACGAAGTAGAGCTTCGGACGCTTGGTCAGGCGCTTCCCGAAGTTCCGGTAGTGCGGGCGGAGGAGGTGGATGACGTAGCAGGCCTCCAGGACGGAGATCCACTCCTTCGCCGTCTTGATGTCGATGCCGCAGGTCGACGCGAGATCGCTGTAGTCCAGCACCTGGCCCGATCGAGCGGCGCACTGGCGGAGGAAGACGTCGAAGGCGGTCCGGTTCCGCACGTCGAGGAGGTCCCGAACGTCGCGGCGAACGAAGTTTCGGATGTACTGGTCGAGCCAGCTCACGGGCTCGTGGTTTCGTTCCGGGTCGAACAGAGGTGGGTAGCCGCCCTCGAGGACGGAGTGGGTCAGCGTCGCGGGCCGGCTCGGCTGGCCGTCCAACTCGACCCGCGCGAACGGCAGCAGTTCGAGCGTGGCGATGCGGCCCGCGAGAGACTGGGAGATGCTCCGGTCGAGATCCATGGCGGTCGAGCCGGTGAGGATCCACCGACCGGCCGTCTTCGTCCGGTCGATGTCCCCCTGGAGATAGGAGAAGAGGTCGGGGACGTTCTGGATCTCGTCCAGGACCGCGCCGTTCGGAAAGCGAGCCAGGAACCCGTGAGGGTCGTCCTGGCAGGCCGCTCGCTCGGTAGGATCCTCGAGCAGCACGTAAGGGAGGTGCTCGAAGCACGACTGGGCGAACGTCGTCTTGCCGGATTGACGGGGTCCGGTGATCGCAACGGCAGGGAATCGCCGGGCCAGGTCGACTGCGTGAGGGGTCAGGGAGCGCTCGAGCATGGCTTGTAATATAGGGAACTTACTGGCAAAATCGCAAGACACTACGCAAGTGCCAAAAACAAATCATGTTACGTCTGCTCTGCGGCGCCGCCCCGCGCCGTCGGATCTGTGATACCCTCTCTCCGCACCCCGGAGACCGCCGCCACCCTTGAGCCACCGCTATCCCGTTCGCCTCCCCGTCGCGGCCGTCGACGTGGGGACCCCCGTCGATCGTTTCCTCCGCCGCCGGCTCGCCGCCGACCCGCCGCACGTGCGGAAGCTCCTGCGTCAGAAGCGGGTCCGGTTCGCCGCCGCGCCGGTCGAGGCCGCGCCGGAGGGGGAGGCCGCGCCGGCGGCGCCGGCGATCCTCTCGCACGGCGACCTCCTCGTCGCGCCCGGCGACATCGACGTGCTCGCCGGCCCGACCGAGCGCCGGCCGCCGGCGCCGAACCGGAAGCTCCGCCCGCGCGTCCTCTTCTCCGACCAGGACCTGGCGGTCGTCGACAAACCGGCCGGGATCGCGATGCACCCGGGGCCTCGGCACGGATCGGACACGCTCCTGAACGGCCTGATCGCGCGCTACCCCGAGCTCGCCCAGCTCGGCTCCGACCGCTCGTTCGGGCTCGTCCACCGGCTCGACCTCGAGACGTCCGGGCTCCTGGTCGTCGCGCGCAGCGTGCTCGCGTACGACGGGCTCGTCGAGC
>JBICIB010000295.1:0-2745 GCA_043101415.1 Planctomycetota bacterium JB042
GGACGGTCGAGCGGCGGTGGAGGGTCGTGACCACGTGGCTGCGGGACCGGCTGCGGGATGCCTGACCGGGAGCGGGACCGGCAGCGGCGCGTCCTCCGGGAGTTCGAGGCCGCCCTCGCCGAACCGGACGACCGGCGCGACGCGTTCGTCGAGGCGCGGTGCGGGGACGACCCGGAGGTCGCCGCCGAGGTGCGGCGGCTGCTCGCGCTGGAGGGGGAGGCCGCGCCGCTCGTGCCGGTGACGTCGCTGGAGGGGCCGGGCGTCCCCGCCGCCGTTGGCCCGTACGCGATCGTCGAGCGGATCGGCGCCGGCGGGATGGGAGAGGTCTACCTCGCCGAACGGGCGGACGGCGCGTTCCGGCGGCGGGTGGCGGTGAAGCGGCTGCGGGTCGGCCTCGGATCGGAGGAGCTCCTGGCGCGGTTCCGGCGCGAGCGCCAGGTGCAGGCGACGCTCGACCATCCGGGGATCGCGCGCCTGCTCGACGGGGGAGAGGACGAGGCCGGCGTGCCGTACCTCGTCCTCGAGTACGTCGACGGCGCGCCGATCGACGTGGCGTGCGACGAGCGCGGACTCGCGACGAGGGAGCGGCTGGAGCTGTTCGCGCGCGTCGGCGAGGCGGTCGAGTACGCGCACCGCCGCGGCGTCGTCCACCGCGACCTGAAGCCGTCGAACATCCTCGTCGGCGAGGACGGCGCGCCGAAGCTCCTCGACTTCGGGATCGCGAAGGTGCTCGACGCGGAGGCGCTGGGGGCCGAGGCGCACCTGACGCAGGAGACGTTCCGGATGATGACGCCGGCGTTCGCGAGCCCCGAGCAGCTCCGCTTCGAGCCGGCGACCGAGGCGTCGGACCAGTACGCGCTCGGCGTCCTCCTCTACCTCCTCCTCGCGGGGCGGCTTCCGTTCGACCTCGCCGGGCGGTCGCCGGTGGAGATCGAGCGGATCGTGACCGGGGACGACCCTCCCCCGCCGAGCGTCGCGTCGACGGCCGGCGGCGGGACGCGGCCGCGGGACCTCGCCGGAGACCTCGACCGGATCGTGCTGATGGCGCTCCGAAAGGAGCCGCGCCGCCGCTACGCCTCGGTCGGGGACCTCGTCGACGACGTGCGCCGCCATCTCGACGGCCGGCCGGTCCGCGCCCGCCCCGACGAGCGCCTCTATCGCTGGATGCGGTTCGTGCGGCGTCACCGGCTCGCGGTGTCGCTCGCGGTCGGGGTCGTCGCGGCGCTGGCGGTCGGGCTCGGGGCCGCGCTCTCCCAGGCGCGCGAGGCGCGGCGGGCGCACGCGGAGGCGAGCCTGGAACGGGACGACGCCGAGGCGGTGACGACGTTCCTGACCGAGGCGCTGGCGTCGGCCCGGCCCGGGGGCGAGGTCGACCGCGAGGCGACGGTCCGCGACATGCTCGACGCGGCGGCCGAGCGGATCGAGGCGGGGAGGTTCGCCGCGCGGCCGATCGTCGAGAGTCGCCTCCGGTACACGCTCGGCGACACGTACCTGATGCTCGGGCACTACGAGCCGGCCGAGCGCCACCTTCGCGAGGCCGTCCGGCTCCGCCGGCGAGAGATCGGACCGGGAGACGCGCGGACGATCCAGGCGGAGCTGAGCCTCTCGTCGCTCCTCAAGTTGAGCGGGAAGCTCGACGAGGCGGTGGCGCTCGCCCGGGCGACGCTCGCGCGTGCGCTCGCGCTGCCGGAGGAGGACGCGCGCTGGCGGGTCCTCGCCCGGAACGCGCTCGGCGGGGCGGTCCGCGCCGCGCGCCGGTACGAGGAGGCGGAGGAGATCTTCCGGATCGCCGTCGCCGAGGCGCGCGGTGTCCTCCCGGCCGACGGGTCGGAGAGGCTCGGCATCGTGAACAACCTCGCGGTCGTCCTCGGCCTGCGGGGGAAGACGGCCGAGGCGCTGGAGATGATGGAGGAGTGCCTCGCGCGCACGGAAGAGCGGTTCGGGCGGCTCCACCCCGAGACGCTGAACCGCCGGCTGAACCACGGCCAGATGCTCGCGCGCTCCGATCCGGCGGGGGCGCTCCCGCTCCTCGAGGAACTGGCGGACGACGCGTGCACCGTGCTCGGCCGGGGGCACTGGGAGACCGTGCTGGCGTACGGACACGTCTCGCGCGCCCGGCTGTCCGCGGGGGATCCGGACGGCGCGCTCCGCGTCACGGCCGAGAACCACCGGGCGGCGCTCGAGACCCTCGGGCCGGACCACCGGAGCACGCTGAACCAGCTGAGCGAGCGAGGGCGACTCGAGTATCGGGTCGGCCGCCCCGAGGACGCTCTCCGGTCGATGGTCCTGCTGCTCGAACGAGCGCGGGGCGCCGGCGTGCTGACGGAGGCGGAGCTCCTGAACCGCCGCTTCGGGGTCGCGCAGACCCTCCGCGCGCTCGGGCGGCGGGACGAGGCGCTCTCCCTGGCGGAGTCCCTGCTGGAGGGGCACGAGGCGACGTTCGGGCCGGGGAACCGGCGGACGCACCAGGTCCGGTGGTTCTGTCGCGACGTCGCCGCCGAGCGGCGCGACCCGTCGACCGCCGCCGCGTTCGCCGACGCCGATCGGGAGCTCCTGCGAGGGTCGTCGTACGCCGCCGAACCGCGCTTCGTCGCGCGGCTGACCGAGGACGCGAAACTCCACCTGGACGCGGATCACCCCGCCCGCGCCGAGTCGCTCGCGCGCGAGGCGTACACGCTCGCCGAGGAGCGCGACCTCCCGCCCGAGCTCCGCCGGGCCGCCGCCGAGGTCCTCGCCGTCGTGTTC
>JBICIB010000296.1:0-4241 GCA_043101415.1 Planctomycetota bacterium JB042
CGGCCGAGGCACCGTCGCCCCGGCCCGCACGCACGCCAACGCGGTCACCGCGTGCGCGGTGGCGAGGAGCGGCTCGTCCTCCTTCTGCAGCGGCGAGTCGCGGTTCGTGAAGCTCCCGTCGGCGTCCTGCCGCGCCCGCAGGAGCTCGACGATCCGCTCGCCGCTCGCCGCGTCGCCGCCGAGCGCGGCGAACGCCTCCGCGCGGACCGCGAGGTGGAAGAAGAAGAGCGCGTCCCCCCACGGCGACCCTCCCGGGATCCCCTCCGGCCACGTGAGGTGCCGCCTCCGCGCGAGCCAGTCGCGCGCGGCGCCGAACTCGTCCTCCTCGGACGACGCCCCGGCCGCGAGGAGCGCGAGCAGCCCGTCGCACGCCGCGGTCGCGTACGCCCCCGGCCGCCCGTCTTCGTCGACCGTCCCCTTGTTCGCGGCCGGGACGACGAGCGACGACCGGAAGCCGCCGTTCGGGTGCGCGTGCCGCGCGAGGAACCGCCGCGCCGCCGCCCGCGCGCCGTCGTCGAGGCGACCGGCGGCCGCCAGCGCCTCGAGCGCGCGCCGGGTGTGCGAGAGATCGACGTGTCCCGGGTCGCCCGGCGCGAGCCCTCGCTCCCCGAACGGGAAGCCGCCGTGCGCGACCGCCGAGACCGGGAAGCCGTTCGTCTCCGTCCGCTGACGCGCCGCGAGCCAGCCCGCCATCGCGTCGATCGCCGGCCGATCCCCCGCCTCCCCCGCGAGCACGAGGCACCGCAGCGCCGCCGCCGTCGCGTACACCGGGTACTCGAGGACGTCCGGGTCGGCGTACCCGAGCGCGCCGTCCTCGTCGACCGATCGACGCAGGAAGGAGAGCGCCCGCTCGACCCCTCCGTCCGGCGGCGGGGCGACGTCCCCGGGGACCCGTAGCAGCGCGAGGAGGACGAACGGCGTCAGCGCCTGCCCGGAGCGGAGGACGGCGTACCGGTCGCTCCGCCACGATCCGTCGTCCCGCTGCCGGCTCCAGAGCCACTCCGCGGCCCGCCGGAGCTCCCGGTCCCCGCCCGCCTCCCCGCCGCACGACGCGAGCCCGACGAACGCGACGAGCGCGGACGCCGCCGCCCTCCCCCTCACGACGCGTCCTCGTCCTCGCCCGCCTTCGGCGACTCCGAGGCGTCCCCGTCCCCCGAGCCTTCCGGCGCCGCGGAGGGCTCCGTCGCCTCGAGGCGCGCCGCCCGCCGCAGGAGCTCCACGTCGCGGTCGGCGGTCAGACACAGGGTCACCGCCGCGGTGCAGAAGACCGGGCTCGTGATGCAGTGGTGTCCCGACCAGCTCCCGTCGCCGTTCTGGATCTTCTCCATCCGCGCGAGCATCTTCTCGCGCCACGCCCCCCACTCGGCGCCGCCGTCGATCACCAGCGACTCGCTGCTCATCAGGTAGCTCAGGAACTCCTCGCCGCCGTTGTTCCCGAACCCCTTCAGCAGGCCGTCGTCGAAGGCGCGCTCCTTCGCGGCCTCGTTCTGACGCACCGCCAACGCGAGGTCCTCCGCCTCCTCCCGCGTCGCGCCCGAGCGGCGCAGCGTCTCCTCGTCGACCGCGGCGTCCCCGTCGACGCGCCCCTCCCGCTTCGCCGCCTCCACGAGGTCCGCCGCCGCCTTCGCCCGCCCCGCGACCGCGCGCATGTTCCCGGCCGACGCGTAGAGCGCGATCCCCGCCGCCGCCTCCGCCTCGATCTCCCCCGACTCGACGTCGACCTGCCCCCGCTGGTACGCCTCGGCCGCGACGAGCCGGTCCCGCTCCACCTTCCCGCCGCTGGCCGCCCCCTGCTCGAGCGCGCTTCGCATGAGCGACGACTGCAGCACCGGCGCCCAGCCCCCCTTCCCCCAGCTCCCGTCCGCCTGCTGCGTCGCCTCGATCTTCCGGAGGCACTTGTCCCGCGCCGCCGCCAGCCGCCGCCCGAGGTCGGACCCGGCGTCGACGTCCGCCAGCGCCCGGGCGAAGAACTGCGCGCAGAGCGCCGTGTCGACGTACGGCCCCATCTTCGCCTGCGGCTGGGTCCCGACCACGTCGGTCACCTTCGGCCCGGCCGCGTCCGACTCCTCCACGACCCCGAGCAACAGCTCCGTCGCCCGGCGCACCGTCTCGCGGTGCTCCCCCGCCTCGAACGAGTGCCCCGCCCGCAGGAACGCCATCGCCGTGAACGCCGTCGTCCCCGGATCGACCCGCACCGCGTGCGGATCCCGCTCCCGCTGGTTCGCGTGACTCCCCCCGCCCCACCCGCCGTCCTCGTGCTGCGCCTCGGCGAGCCACGAGAGCCCCTTCCGCACGAACGCCGGCACCGGCCCCGAGACCGCCGCGACGCCGTCGTCCGACACCGCCTCCCCCGGCTCCGGCGACCCGACCTCCGACCGCGACGAAGAGAAGGCGACCGCCCCCAGCAGCAGGAACGACGACGAGACGAGCGAAGGGAAGTTCATGGATCGACTCCGTGGGTTCGTTCGGGCCCGGGGAGGGACCGGACGGAGCGGAGCGAGTTCCCGGGGATCGGGCGGGGGGTGCGGGCAGGGGGCTGGGGAAAAGAGACGCCGCCGTCCGCCGTCGAGTTCACTCATTCATGGGTCCCCATCCGCATTCCCCCCATTCCATGGAATCGGGTGAGGAAGTCCGAAGCGGGCGAGGCGGGGCCGGAGGAGGGATGAGGCTCCGAGAGCGACCCCGCAGCGCGACTCGAAACCGTGCGGAGACCACTCCGGGTGCATCGCGCGAGGACGTGAGCGGGTCGGAGAGCTCGTCCCTCCTCCGGCCCCGCCGCAGCGAACGCGAAGTCGTTCCCGAACGCGTTCCTCGCCCCGCGCGCAGCGGCTCGTTACGAATCTTCGCCGACGAGGACCGCGGGGACCTTCGAGACGGTGATGTTCAGGCCGCCGGCGTGGTCGACGCTGAGGTCGTACAGCTTGCCGGGCGCCATCTTCATCGACGGCGCCTCTCCCTGCGCGACGCGGATGCCGGCCTTCTCCGCGGCCTTCGGGTCGTTGGCGTAGCGCCAGAAGTCGGCCCAGAGCGCCTTCTCCGCCTCGCCGGGCGGGTCGTCGCCGCGGTAGGCGGCGGGGACGCCGTCCTCGGCGGCCTCGTCGAGCGGATGCCCCTCCGCCGGCTCCTGGTGCTCGCCGAAGGCGCGGCGGAACAGGACGAGGCTCCGCCCCTTCATCGCGTCCCCCTCGGTCACGAGGCCGTGCTCGAACTTCAGGACGTACGCGTCGAAGTAGACCGTCTCCCCGTCGACCACGAACTCGGTCGGCGCCGCGAGCGGCTCGCCGTCGTCGTCGAGCTCGACGAACCGGACGGCGGTCCGGACCGTCCCGTCGGCCTCGGTCCACCGCTTGGTGACCACCGCCTGGGCGACCCGGCTCGACGTCGTGAGCCGGTCGATCACCCGCAGGAGCTGCTGCCGCTCCGTGAACCGGTCGTAGGCGATGTACCCGCTCACGCCGAGGGCGCCGACCAGCACGAAGGTGAGGACCGTCCGGATCATGCCGTCGAGACTACCAGAGTCCGAGCCCGCTTCCGGGCGAGGTCCCCGCTTCAGCCTCCGTCCGGCGCGTCGAACCCGCCCCCCAGGGCGCGGTAGAGCGCGACCACGCTCGCGGCGATCCTCGCCTCGCTCACCGCGAGGTCGTCCTCGACCTCGAACTGCGTCCGCTGGTCGTCGATGACCGACTGGAAGTCGACGAGGCCGGCCTCGTAGAGCGCCTCCGACTTCGCGACCGCCACGCGCGCGTGCTCGACGGCCGTCGCCAGCGCGTCGCGGCGGTCGTGCTCGCGGAGATAGGCGTCGAGGGCGTCGCTCGCCTCGCGCCACGCCTCGAGCGCGGCCGCCTCGTACCGGTACCGCAGCTGCTCGAGCCGCGCCTCCTCCGCCTCGACGCGCGCCTCGATCGCCCCGCCCGCGAAGATCGGCCACGACACCCGCGGCCCGAACGCGTACACCTCGCTCCCGTGGTCGAACAGCTCGCCGGCTCCGGCGCTCTGCCGCCCGATCGAACCGAGCAGCTCGACCCGCGGATAGTGCTGCGCCTCCGCGGCGCCGATGAGCGCGGTCTGCGCGGCGATCTCCCGCTCGAGCTGCCGGAGGTCGGGGCGGCGGCGGAGGAGCTCGGCGGGGAGACCGACGGCGATCCGCGACGCATGCACGGGGATCACGCTCGCGTCGCCGAGGCGGTCCTCGAGGACGCCCGGGCGCTGGCCGAGCAGGACGGCCAGCGCGTTCGCGGCCC
>JBICIB010000297.1:0-5398 GCA_043101415.1 Planctomycetota bacterium JB042
ACCAGTCCCGATTCGACATCGGGTCGGACGGCGACCTCGCGCCTTCCCCGCCCTCGGCCGAGTCGTTCGGGGCGGCGACCGCGGTGTGCAGCGCCGCGACCGGGCACTTCATCTCCTGCGCGAGCGCCGGGGCCACGGTGAGGGCGGCGGCGAGACACGCCGCCGCTCGGACGAGGGACGACTTGAGGGTCATGAGTTCTCCTGGGAGACGAGGTTGAGGCGAGACGGATCCCGGAGCGCGGGGCCCTCCAAGCCGGTGAATGAATTCGACGAGAGTCCCACTTCGGATGCGCCGTTCGGCCTCGGACGGGGAATCGGGCCGCTCGGACGAGAGGCGACCATCGGTCGAGCGTTCCTCCCCCCTTCCGCGAACGTCTCCCCGGAGGCGCGCTCGGCCCCGGACGGGGATCGGCGCTCCTCCGACGTCGTCCGGACGCCCTCCTTCGACGGGAGGAGCGGAAACGCGAGCCGGACGCACGGTCCGGCCTCGCGGGTGCTGCGCGGAGGGAACATGGCGGCCGGTCGATCCGCAAGGCCCGTGCCGGACGCCGTCCCCTTCGCCGTCGCGTCGGGGAGATTGGTGTACGGTGGCCCCCGCGTCGCGGACGCCGCCCCCGTCCTCGCCGCTCGCGACGACCGCGTCGCTCGGGGAGACGGATGAGCCGGCCGCGCCCGCCCGCCTGGATCGCGCTCGCGACGGCGATCGCCGCCGCGTGCGGAATGATGGTCCTCTTCTGCTCCCCCTCCCCATTCCGCCCGACTCCTGACGCGGCCCGCGCGCTCCCGCCGGCGACGGAGGCGTCGTCCCCGACCTCCACGGAGGAGCGGGACGTGGCCCGGTCTCGGCCCGACGCTCCGACCCCGGACGCCGCCCCCGTCGTTCCGACGGGAGCGCGGGTCCTCGTGAGGACGGAGGACGGGACGCCCGTCGCCGGGGCGACCGTCCGGTGGGTCGACGAGAGCGAGGTCGAGATGCGCCGGGACGGAGCCCTGTTCGAGGCGCGGCCGGACGTCGAGGAGGCGTTGGCGGGATTCGGTCACGAGACGACGAGCGACGCCGACGGCGCCGCGCGGCTGCCGGCGACGTCCGGCCGGACGGTCGTCGCGGCGCGACTCGAAGCGGCGTTCGGTCTGACGAACTTCGACCCGACGCGGGAGTCGACCGTCGTCGTCGCGCTCGTCGACGACGTGTCGCTCCTCGCCCTCGTCGTCGACCGACACGGGAACCCGCGCCCCGACGTGCCGGTCGTGCTCCGTCGCGTCCTCCGCCTCGGCACGTCCCCGACCCGGATGCCGCTCGTCGTCGGCGCGGCGCGACCGGGCGAGAGCTTCGTCGAGATCCCGCGCGCCCGGGCGCTGACTCGCGACGGGCGTCGTGATCCGGAGCGGTTCCGGTACGAGCTCGCTCCGGACGTCGTCCTCCAGACCTCGTCGACGGGAGCTCCGGTGGCGCTCGACCCGTTCGAGCTGCCGCGCGAACCGGTCCGCCTCCGGACCGGCGCCACCGGCGCGATCCGGATCCGCGTCGAGAACGCCGACGGGTCGCCGTGCCTCCGGCCGGCGACCGTCTCGACGAGCTGGGGAGGCTCGCACTCCGGTCACCACGCGCGGCGCGACACGGAGTCCGGCGAGGTCGTCTTCCCGCACGTCCTCGTCGACGGCCCGGTCCGCTTCCACGCCCGCCGGCGCGAGCCGCCGGCGGACGCCGTGTCGATCGGACACCCGGGCGGCCGCGTCCCCGGCGGCGAACTCGTGCTCGTCGCGCGGCTCCCCGAGCCCGGCGCGCGCGACGCGATCGTGCGCGGACGCGCTCTCGACGTCGAGGGACGTCCGATCGCCGAGGCGTCGCTCCTGGTCGACGCTCCGGTCGGCGCGAGCCCGGACTCCGGCTGGCCCCGGCCGGCTCCCGTGTCGACGTCGACCGACGCGGGCGGTCGGTTCGAGGCGGCCATCTCCGTCGGCATGGCCCGAGTCCTCGGAGAGCGTCTCCGCCTGCGCGTCGCCGACGAGAACGGCGCCCCGCGCGACGACGCGGTCGGATGGGCCCGGCGGCCCGAGCCGCTCTCGACCGGAACGCACGACCTCGGCGACGTCCGGCTCGCCGCCGTCCCGCTCCTCGTCGCCGGGACGGTCACGCGGACCGACGGCGCCGCCGCGTCCGGCGCGAGCGTCACGGCGACGGTCGAGCGCCCGACCACCGAGCGGGAGCGACGCCACCGCGACCGGCCGACGCGCCCGGTCCGGCTCACCTGCAAGGCGAAGGCGGACGGTCGATTCGCTCTCCACGTCGACGCTCGGGACGCGGGCGGCCTCGTCGCCGCGCGCCTCGACGGGGGATCGTCGCCTCGGCGCCCGTTCACGAGAGGGGAACGGGACGTCGACCTCGTCGTCCCGATCCCGGGCGAGGTGCGGGTCCGCCTCGAGCTCGATCCCGACGTCCCGCCGGACGACCTCCTCGTCGATCTGCGACGGGACGGCGCCGACCCGCTCCGGCTGCACCGGGTCGGCGCGGCGTCGTTCCTCGCCGAGGCCGTCCCCGCGGGGACGTGGAGCGCCCACGTCTCCGCGGCCGGCGAGCCGGACGACCCGGCGGCCGTCGTCGAGGGCGTCGACGTCGAGCGCGGGAGCGTCTGCGCCGATCGGCGGCTCGACCCGATCGACCTGCGCGGACGGTTCACGAGGCTCCGGCTCCGCGTCGTCGACCGGCGCGGCGGGCCGGTGCCGGACGTCGGGACGATCGACGCGATCCGCGGAGGGCGCGTGCGCTGGCTCGGCGCGTTCGGTCGGGCCCACCGGATCACCCGCCGTCCCGACGGGCTCGACCTGCTCCTCTTCGCCGACGGATTCCGACCCCGGCGCCTGACTGCGGCGCGAGGCGACCTCACCGTCGTCCTGGAGGACGGGTTCCCGGTCCGGGTCCGAGCCGACGAACGCCTCGCGCGCCTCGTGGCGAACGCCCACGTTTCGTTGACGCTCACTCTCGAGAGCCCCGTGGAGGGCGTGGCCGCGGCCGCTGGGGCCTGGATCGGGCGCGCGTATGGCGCCCTCTCGGACGGGTCGGCGACGCTCCCGGTCGCCTGGCCGGGGACATACGGCCTCGAGTGGACGGCCGGCCGCAGGGTCGGCGCCTGGCCGACGACCGGGAAACGGTTCGCGCGCGCGGAGCGGATCGTCGTCGACGAGGGAGCGGAGGGAGTCGACGTCGAGCTCGCCCCGACCGACGAGGAGCTCGACGCGCTGCGCGTGTTCCTCGGCGGCGGATGACCCGCTCGCCCGAACCTCTCGGCAGCGCGACGACGTGCGGGTCGACCTCGACCGAACGCTCCGAGGACGTCGCTCCCCGGCCGCTCAGATCCCGATCGTCCAGGCGAGTCCGTTCGACTGCGCGGTCTTCAGCGCGCCGCCGGCCGCGGGATCGACGAACAGCACCTGGAAGAAGACGGACTCCCCGCAGAGCGCCTGATCGACCGGGATCGACAGCGGCACCACGAGCGACCCGTCCGCGGGGAACGCCGGCAACGGCACGACCCACGCCGGCTGGACGTGCAGCGTTCCGCCGTCGAACGGGACCGAGGCGGCGGCGACGCCGACGAGCAGCGAGGGGGCGAGACCCGACGTCCCGTTCGCGACGGTCAGGACGACGTCCTCGCCGAGTCGCGGGATCGGCTCGGAGGCGAGGACCGGCACTCCCGCACCGCCGGCCTTCCCCGCGCCGTAGGCGAACGATGCCGCGAGGTCGGCGCAGAACGGGGGACCCGTCCGGACGTGCGGCCGGGTCGAGCCGTTGAACGGGGGCGACCGCCAGACTCCCGGCGCGGCCCACGGGACGAGGTGCGTCGCGAATCGCGGACGAGCCCGCCAGCGCCACGCACCGTCGGGCAACCCGTCGACGATCGCCTCGATCGGCACCGGCGCCGAGGCGACGTCGACGAACGGGCCGACCACGGTCGCGACGCCGTCGAACGGAACGCCGACCGGCTTCACCTCGACCTCGATCGCGACGGGCGCAGCGCCGAACGGGTTCCGGGCGTCGAGCCGGGCGCGGAACCCACCCGCCGTCGCGAGCCCGCCCGCGACGACCGGCGCCGAATCGTCCAGGCGCCGGAGTCGCGGCGACGCGACGTCCGGCGCGACGTCGGCGCTGTCGAGGACGACGATCCGCCCCCAGTTCGATTCGCCGTCGTACAGCCCGGCGTCCTCCCACCCGACCGCCACGTCGGCCCGACCGTCCCCGTCGAAGTCGCCGCCCCCGGCGACCGCCGCCGCGAAGTCCTCGGCATACGTGTCTCCGCCGATGAGGACGAAGCTCTCGCCCGGCCCGCCCGGCGACCCGAACCAGACGGTCACGCGCGGTCCCTTGTTCCCGAGGTCGTACCACGGGGAGAAGTCGGGGCTGTCGTGCGACGGCGCGCCGACGACCAGCTCGGCGAACCCGTCCCCGTCGACGTCCCCGCCGTCGGAGACATCGTGTCCCAGGTTGTGACCGACGGCGTTCCCGTCCCACTTCCAGTCGGCCGTGTCGCTCGGATTCCCTCCCTGGCCGAGGAAGACGAGCACCCGCCCCTCGGTCGATTGCCCCTTCGTGTAGAGCGGCGCCCCGACCGCGACGTCGGTGAACCCGTCCGCGTCGACGTCCGACAGACCGGCGACGGCGAACCCGAACTTCATCTTCTTCTTCGGGCCGTCATGCACCCACGCAGGATTCGACTCGAGACCGTGCGCGCTGCCGTGATACAGGCGGACCCTGCCGGTGTCCTTCGCCTCTCCGTCGTGGTCGGGCGCTCCGATCAGGACGTCGTCGAACCCGTCCGCGTTCAGGTCGCCGGCGCCGGAGACGGCGGCGCCGAGCCGCATGCCCGATTGCTTCCCCTCGACCTGCCAGGCCGGAGTCGAGACGAGCCCCGCCGGCGAGCCGAGGAAGAGGACGGCGCGTCCGTGGTCGTCCTTGTGGGCCGGCGCGCCGACGACGACGTCCTGGAACCCGTCCGCGTTCACGTCCCCCACGCCGTCGAGCGCGAGCCCGAACTCCTCGCCGCTCTCGATCCCGGCGACGGTCCACGCCGCGGGGTTCGTCGGTCCGTCGGCGGAGCCGCGGTGGATCTCGACGAACCCGGCCCCCGGACCGCCGGGCTCCGGCCGACCGACCGCGAGGTCCGCGTAGCCGTCGCCGTCGACGTCCCCCGCCCCCGCGACGCGAACCGACTTCGTGGCGGGACTCGGGTCGCTCTTCCAATCCGGGGGGAGGGCCATCTTCGCCGCGCCCCCCTCGAACACCCAGACCTCCCCGAGCTTCCGCTGCACCGCCGCGAGCTCGTCGTCCCCGTCGCCGTCGACATCCCCGGCGACCGCGAACGACTCGCCGAGCCAGCTGTGCTTTCCGACTACGAGGTCGGAAAGC
>JBICIB010000298.1:0-3344 GCA_043101415.1 Planctomycetota bacterium JB042
GGACGTTCCACGGTTTCTCGGGGGCGCCGTCCCGCCGCGGCCGGATCGACTGGATCCTGACCCGGGGTCCGATCTCGTGCGAGCGCGCGGCGATCGTCACCCACGGCGCGGAGGGACGCTGGCCGAGCGACCACTTCCCGGTGGTCGCTCGCCTCCGGCTCGGCTCCTGAACCGGGCGGAGGCGCCCGTACCCTCAGGGACGCGGCGGCTCGACCCGGGAGGTGACATCGACGAACGCCACGCCTTCCCGCCTCGGGTCGGTCTGCAGGACGAGGACGAACGACTCGTGGCCCGGCGTGATCCGGACCGTCACCGGCGGCGCGCCGGCGACGGCGAGCGTCCGCTCGCCGGGGAGGAGCTCCAGTCGGGCGGCCTGGAGCTCGGCCGGGAGCGAGCTCCAGCTCCGGGTGTCCGCCCGCTCGGCCGCGGTCGACAGGAAGTTCAGCGCCGCCGCGGTGACGAACGCGACCTCCCCCTTGTTGCGCCGGTCGAGGTGCGACTCGAGGTACGACGCCACGGTCGCCTTCAACGTGCGGCGGATGAGCGCCCGGGCGATCGTCCAGGGGAGGTTCGCCTCGAGCTGCTCCGTCGCGACACGGTTCACGTCGAGGATCGTCTCGGTCCCCGCGACCGGCTTCCCGTCGACCGCGATCGGCGCGGACGGGACGGCGGCGTCGGTCACCGAGACCACCGGGACCTTGACCGGCGCCTGGGCCAGCGCGGCGCCGCGGTCGGTGACGAGGGTGACCGCCAGGCCCGCGAGGCGCGTCGCCAGCGTCGTCGGAGCCGCGACCCCCTCCACGAGGACCGGACCGCGACCGACCAGCCGGAAGACGTGGACCACGCCTCGTCCCGCGGACACCGGCACGCCGGTCGACGCGCGTTCGACGGCGGCGGCGATCAGCCTGCTCTCGCCGGCATACTCCAGCGCCCTTCGATACGCGCGCTCGGCACCCCCGAGGTCGAGCGTCCGCTCGCTCAGGACCCCTTCGAGGTAGGCGCCGATCGCGAGCCTCCGATACTGCTGCCGCGGCGCGTATCCCTGTTCGACGCCGAACTCCGATCCGAGGATCTCCTCCTGCTTGGCTCCGATCTGGAACGCGTACGGCACCGCGTCCCCCCCGCCGAGCAGCAGGTCGGAGAGGCAGAGGAGGACGCGGACGAGGAGGTGGTCGGAGTCGGCGCCGGGGTAGTCGAGCCAGGCGTCGTCGAGGACGGCCGCGCCGACGAAGTCGAGGACGTCGTTCCGGTAGCGCGAGTCGAGCTCGTCCCGCGCACGCCGAAAGAGGTCGATCGCCCCGTCGGCGTCGCCGCCGCCGAGGCGCGCCATCCCCTTCTCCAGCAGCAGGAGGACGCCGTTCCCCTCCGCCGCGTCCGGATCCCGGGCGAGGAGGCCCGGGTGCTCGAGGACGGCGGGATCGACGTCGGTCTCCCGGGCGAACAGGCGGTCGATCTCCCCCTCCGCCGCCGCGAACTCGCCGGCCGCGTACCGGGCCCGGGCCTCGACGGTCTGCTCGCTCCAGGTCGCACACCCGGCGAGGAGCGGGAGGGCGAGGGCCATCGCCCGCCCGATCCGTCCGCCCGACCGCGTGGTACGCGAGATCGACACCCGTTCGCTCCGATTCGCCGACGCCGTCCGCTCACTTGTTGAAGTGCTTCCGGACGCGTCCGGTCTCCTTCGCGACGGTCACGCCGGTGTTCGCGTCGATCAGTTCGAGCGTGAGCTGGTAGTTCCGCTGATCCGCGTCGATCCCGACCGACGTCATCGACGTGATCACGCCGTACAGCAGGAAGTCGGGCGCGATCCCCTCGCGCGTCACCGCCTCGAGGAACCGCCGGCGACCGTCGGCCAGGAACAGCCCCTCCGGGCGCAGGCCCGCCGAGCGCATCGCCTCGTCGACGTACCGCTGGTTGATCGGGAGGTACGCGTGCTCGTTCACGAGGATCGTGTCGATCGTCTGGTAGAGCGCCTCGCGGATGTCGCGGATCTCCTCCGCCGAGCGGTTCTCCAGGCCGATGAACGCCACCCGCATCTTCCCCTGCGCCCGGCCGGTCGAGCGGTGGTTCGCGAGCAGCTTCTCGGTCACCAGCGTGAGCTGGTCGGCGACGACGACGCCCATGTTGCGCGCCGCGAGGAGGTCCGGCTCGTCCGCCGACTTGATGTGGGAGGCCGGCGTGGAGCACGCGGCGAGTCCGAGCGCGGCCGCCGCCAGGAGGCTGAAGGTCGTCGGGTTCATCGGTTCGTTCCCGGTTCGGTTCGGTTCGGTCGTCACTCGCCCGCCGAGAGCCACAGCGACTCCCGCTTCGCGAGCTCGAAGAAGGTGCGGTTGTTGTCCGCGTCGCTCGGCACCTCGATCGAGAGGTGGGCCGCCTCGGTCCGCGACGCGGTGTCGACGGCCGTGAGAGAGAGGGTCAGGAGGTCGCGCCCGGTCCGTCCGACGTCGTTCTCGCGCTTCAGGGTCCCGAAGGTCACCAGCCGGGCCCCGAGCGCCGGCCCGTGGTCGACCACGTCGCCGAGCGTCGCCAGCGAGGCCTTGTCGATCCCCGCCGCGGAGACCCGAAGGTCGAGTTCGCGCGTCGTCCACACCGGTCCACGGTACCCCGCGTCCCGCAGCCGCTGGACGATCTCGTCCGCCAGCCGGACCCCGAGTTCGGAGACCCAAGGAGCGTCTCGACGCATCTCGTACGTCACCACCGGCAGGGCCGCCACCGTCGTCGACGGCCCGCCGTGCGCGGCCACCGCCGTACAGAACTCCGCGATCCGCTGGCCGACGGTCACCCCCGGCGTCGGCGCCACCACCGAGGCCCCCGCGACGTAGTCCCCCGGCGGGAACCCCGGCGCGCGCTCGTAGGTGACGTGAGGAATTGGAGTTGTGGCTTCGTACCCGTCGCCGAGACACCCGGCGGCCGAGAGGCCGAAGGCGGCGAGGATCGAGGAGCGGAGAAGGGACATCGCGAGGGACCTCGGCAGGCGGATCCGGTGAATGGAGGAGGGTACGAGCAAGCGGCGGGCCGAGTTCTCGACAATTGCGGGGAAGGAGCCGCTGGCAACCCGCCCCGACACCGTCTACATCTGCGCCCACTGGCTCGACACGCAGATCGGGCCTCCCCTCCCCGAATCCCATCCCATGTCCAGTCCCGCCCCCGGTCGCCCGCCGTCCGTGCCGGAACCTCCGCGACCGCAGTCGACCGGTGAGTTTCTCCGCAACGTCGCCATCCTCCTCGTCGTCCCCCTCGGCGCCCTGGGGATCATCTTCGCCACCCTCCGCTGGCTGCATGTGATCTGACGTAGGAAGGAAGGAGAGGAATGAAAGGAACGAGAGGAACGAGAGGGCGCTGACGCG
>JBICIB010000299.1:0-7829 GCA_043101415.1 Planctomycetota bacterium JB042
GTCTTCGCGGACGACGTCTGGTCGGCGCGCTGGACCGGCTGGCTGAACGTGCCGGCGGCGGGGGCGTGGACGTTCACCACGACCTCGAACGACGGGGTGCGGCTCTGGATCGACGGCGACCTGGTGATCGAGGACTGGACGACGCACGCGGCGAAGGACGACGCGGCGACGGTCACCTTCGCCGGGCCCGGGTGGGTGCCGGTCTGGCTCGAGCACTTCAACGAGCTCGGGGCCGCCACGATCCGCCTCTTCTTCCAGGGGCCGGGGCAGCCGAAGGCGATCGTGCCGTCGACGCACCTCTCCTCGACCGATCCGAACAACGCCGGCCCGGCGGTCGACGCGGGGACGACGGCGAAGGTCCTCGCGCCGGCGACGTCGGCGACGCTCGTCGGGAGCGCGATCGACCCGGACGGGATCGCGACGGTGCTCTGGACGCAGACCGCGGGACCGGCGGCGGCGATCGGCTCGCCGAACGCGCTGACGACGACGGTGACCCTCTCCGGGCTCGGCCGCCACGAGTTCGAGCTGACGTGCACCGACGCGCTCGGCGGCGTCGGGAAGGACCGGGTCGCGGTCGTCGCGGTCGACGGGTCGTCCGGCGGCGTCGTGACCGGCGAGGCGCGCGTCTGGCACCCGCTGACGGTGACGTTCACGCACGACCAGGTCCTGAACGAGGCGGCGCCGGACATCCCGTTCCGGAACTACCGGATGCAGGTCGCGTTCGTGCACTCGGCGACCGGGACGACGTACGACGTCCCCGGCTTCTTCGCCGCGGACGGGAACGCCGCCGACACCTCCGCGCAGGCGGGGACCAAGTGGCGGGTCCGGTTCACGCCGGACCGGGCGGGGGAGTGGTGCTGGGTCGCGTCGTTCCGGAACGCGCCGGACGTCGCGATCGACCTCGACCCGAACGCCGGGACGCCGCTCTCGTTCGACGGCGGCGGCGGGAGCGTCGTGGTGCAGCCGACCGACCCGGCCGCGCCCGGGTTCCGGAGGAAGGGGCGGCTCGAGTGGGACGGCACCCACCACCTCCGGTTCGCCGGGACGCACGAGCGGTTCCTGAAGGGGGGCGCGGACAGCCCGGAGAACCTCCTCGGCTATCACGAATTCGATCAGACGTTCGACACCGGCGGCGTCTTCAACGACCTGAACCTCGGCCCGCACGGCGACGGCCTGCACCACTTCGACCCGCACGCGGGCGACTTCGTCCCCGGCGACCCGACCTGGCTCGGCGGCGGGACGACGCCGAAGGGGCAGAACCTGATCGGCGCGCTCAACTACCTCGCGTCGACCGGCGCGAACTCGATCTACTTCCTCACCTACAACATCGACGGCGGCGACGGCCGCGAGGTCTGGCCGTGGGGCTCGCCGCTGGTGAAGTACCGGTTCGACGTCAGCAAGCTGGCGCAGTGGGAGGTCGTCCTCGACCACGCCGAGCGGCTCGGCCTGGCGCTGAACGTCATCACGCAGGAGCAGGAGAACGACCAGGGGATCGACGGCGGCGGCCTCGGCGTGGCGCGGAAGCTCTACTACCGCGAGCTGGTCGCGCGGTTCGGGCACCACCTCGCGCTGGTCTGGAACCTCGGCGAGGAGAACACGAACACGAACCTCCAGCGGCAGCAGTTCGCCGAGTACCTCCGCGCGGTCGATCCGTACGACCACCCGATCACCTCGCACACGTTCCCGAGCGACCTGAACACCGTCTACACCCCGCTCCTCGGGTTCGAGGCGTTCGAGGGGCCGTCGATGCAGGTCCTCCCGAACTCCGTCCACGCCGACACGCTGAAGTGGACGTCGCTCTCCGCCGACGCCGGCCGGCCGTGGTTCGTCTGCAACGACGAGCAGGTCCCGGCGAACGACGGCGTCCTCCCCGACGCGAACGACCCGAACCACGACGTGATCCGGAAGCAGGCGCTCTGGGGGAACCTGATGGGTCTCGGGAGCGGGTGCGAGTGGTACTTCGGCTACGCGTTCCCGCACGCCGACCTCGACTGCGAGGACTGGCGGAGCCGCGCCAACATGTGGGCGCAGACGTTCCTCGCCACCGACTTCTTCCAGCGCGAGCTCCCGTTCTGGGAGATGGAGCCGGCGGACGGCCTCACCCCCGACGCGAACGACTTCGTGCTGGCGAAGAAGGGGTTCGTCTACGCGGTCTACCGGCCGCAGGGGGGCGCGACGACGCTCGACCTGCAGGCGTCGGCCGACACGTACACCGTCCGGTGGTTCCCGGCGAAGATCGGCGGCCCGCTCCAGACCGGCGCCGTGTCGACGATCACCGGCCCGGGCGTCCAGTCGATCGGCGCCCCGCCGACCGGCGGCGACTGGTGCGCGGTGATCCGGCGGCAGGCGAACCTCCCGCCGCAGGTGATCGACGCGTTCCTCGAGACCGAGCCGTTCGTCGGTCCGTCCGACTTCGTCCTCCGCGTCCACGCCACCGACCCGATCGGCCCGGTCGGCGTCGACCGCGTCGAGGTGCACGTCGAGGCCCCGAACGGCCAGTACGTCGGCGTCGTCCCGCTCGCGTACGACGGCGGCACGTCCTGGTCGCTCCGCGTCCCGAACGTGCCGGCGCTCCCGAGCGGGACGTGGACCTTCTACGCCGCCGCGTTCGACCCGGCGGGGGCGTTCGACTACGTGGTGAGGACGTTCGAGGCGCCGTAGGGGGAACGCCATGGTCGGGAGCGGCACGCTGCCGATGGGACTTCGATCGACTCTCCTCGTTCTCGCCATCGCCGGAGAGGCGTTCGGCCAGGCTGCGGTCATTCACGAAGTGACCGAGGAGTCCTCGGCGTTCGACTGGCTCGGGTACACGATGGACGCGGCGGGGGACGTCGATGGAGACGGCTGGATGGACGTCTTCGTGGGGATCCCTCGCTACAACCCATCCGGGGCCGCTTGGCCGAACGGCGCGGTGGGGGTCTACTCCGGCTTCGACGGTTCGCGACTCAACCTCGTCGTCGGGCCCACGTTCAGCTCGATCGGGTACGCGCTGCGGACCGCGGGCGACGTCGACGGGGACAGCGTCGTCGACTTCGTCGTCGGCGGATACCCGCAGGACCTGATCCGCGTGCACTCGGGGAAGACCGGGGCGTTGCTGGCCGAGTTCACGGGCGGCGTGATCGACGATCAGTTCGGCTGGTCGGTCGACGTCGCGGGGGACGTCGACGCGGACGGGGAACTCGACTTCATCGGTGGCGGCCCGATCTACCAGACGGCGGGCGGCCTCCACCAGATCGGATCGTGCCGCATCGTGTCCGCCCAGACGGGGGCGGATCTTCACGTTCACCACGGGGCGACCCAGACGGCTCACCTCGGTTGGTCGGTGGCGGGCGTCGGTGACGTGGACCAGGACGGCTTCGACGATTACGGAGTCGGGATCCCCGGTGACCCGACCGGTGGAGGCTTCGCGGCTGGCGCGGTCGAGGTTCGGTCGGGGAGTACGGGTGGCGTGCTTCACCACCTCACAGGAGACGCACCCGGTGAGCGACTCGGCACGCTCGTCCGGCGGGTCGGGGACGTCGACGTCGACGGCGTCGCGGACTTCGTCGCGGGAGGCTTCGGCGCCATCAATACGATCCACGATCAGGTGCGAGTGCTCTCCGGTGCGGACGCGCAGGAGATCCTGCGGCTGAAGAAGAAGCTTCCTGAGGCCAGGATCTGGTCGGCCGCACCATTCGGTGATTGGGACGGAGACGGAAGCGACGAGATCCTCGTCACGTACGAGGAGCCGCTGAGCAAGGAGCCGAGCGGCGTGTTGACGGTCTCCATCGTGAATGGAAGTGGATCCACACTCGCCAATCGCTCCGGTCCGTTCGACGACCGCTTCGGCTTCGCCTGCGCCGCCATCGGCGACGTCAACGGCAATGGCCTCGACCTCGCGGTCGGCTCGTACCTCGCGCCGGGTTCGGGGAAGCTCTCGATCCTCTCGTCGACGCTCGGGACGATCACGAAAATCGGGGCGCCGTGCCAGAGCAGCCTCGGCGCGGACGCCTACATCGATCTCGAGGGCACCCCGACGCCGGGGGGCGAGGTGTCGCTCTTCGCGCTGTCGGGGGAGTTCGAGCCGACGGTGGCGGCGCTCTTCCTCGGCGCGACCGGGGCCGCGATCCCGGTCGGGAACGGGTGCTCGCTCTACGTCGGTCCTCCGCACGTCGTGCTGTTCCTCCCGACCGACGAGTTCGGTCGCATCGACTACGCCTTCGACACGCCGGTGACGTTCCCGGTCGGGGCGATCCACGTGCAGGCGTTCTTCGCCGACGCGAAGACGCCGGTCGGGTTCACGGCGACGGCCGGGCGGGTGATCGACTTCCAGTAGCCGCCGATCTTCCACGATCCGGTATCCTCGGGTCCGCCCCCCGCGGCTCCCGAACGGCGGCCCGGCCATGCTCAGCTCCCTCCTCCCCGCGCTCGTCGCGGCCGTGCTCTCGTCCGCGCCGGAGTCGCCGACCGACGCGCTCGGCGGCTGGTTCCGGCGGTACCGGGCGCTCGATCCGGCGACGGCGCTCTGGTCGGACGCCACGATCCAGCGGGCGCGGCTCGAGTGCGGGCGGGACGCGATCCTGCTCGAGGAGTTCGAGCGGTTCGAGACCGCGCTGAACGAGCACCTGGGGGTCGACGAGGTCGACGCGCACCTCTCGTCGCCGGCGACGGTGATCGCGACGATCCGGGAGAACCGGGCGTTCCTCCACTTCCGCGAGCGGCCGCGGCTCGAGGCGTACGCGGACCTCCTCGAGCGGCTCGACCTCGCGGCGGCGGAGGCGTCGCCGGAGGCGCTCGCGCTCCTGCTCGACGTCGCGGCCCATGAGGCGGGGCGGACGTACACGCCGCGGGACTGGAAGACGCGCGAGCCGTTCCGGCCGCACCTCGTCCGGCGCGAGGCGCGGCTCGCCCTCCTGCGGGTCCCGTTCTCGCGCTCGCTCGCCGGCCTGCGCTCGGCGCTCGAGGACGGGGCGTCGGCGCCGGCGCGGCGGGCCGTCGCGGCGCGGCTGGTGGCGACGCTCGTCCCGCGCGACGCGCTGCCGGCGTTCCACCGGTTCCGGCTGCTCGACGCGGCGTGGTCGCTCCTCGTCGACGACGGCGAGGAGGCCGACGTGCGCGCCGCCGCGGCCGGGGTCGTCCTCGCGGTGCTCGACGCGGACCGCGAGACGACGCTCCCCGACCCGAAGCTCGTCCGGTTGGTCGATACGGTCGACCCGAGATCGGACGACGCGCTGAACGCCGCGGTGCTGGCGATCCTCCGGACGTCGCCGCGCGAGGTGGTGCTCGACCGACTCGCTCGAAGGTTCGCGAGGCTCGACTCGTGGTCCGTGCGGACCGAGGACGCGCTCCGGATCGCGCTCGACCACCTGACGCCGGTCCGGTTCACGGTCGAGACCGCGCCGGAGGAGATCGTCGCCTGGATCGAGGCGGAGCGCGGCACGGTGCGGTTCCAGGACTGGCTGCTGGAGCGGCAGCGGATCTGGCGGCAGCGCGACGGGAGCCGGCTGGAGAAGCGGTACGCCGAGGCGCCGCGGTTCTACGGCGTCCCGATCGTCGGGCGGCGGGTCGTCTTCGTGATCGACGGGTCGGGGAGCATGCAGGAGGTGATCGACCCGGCGACGATGAAGACGAAGATCGCGGCGGCGCGGGCCGAGCTCTCGGGGACGATCGAGGGGCTCGACGAGGAGGTGCGGTTCGACATCGTCGGGTTCAACGACGACGTGCGCCAGCTCGCGGAGACGTTCCTCCCGGCGACGAAGGGGAACAAGCGGCGGGCGGCGCGGTTCATCCACGGCACGGGTTCGTTCGGGTGGACCGACCTGTTCGGCGCGCTCACCCGGGCGATCGGGCTGACCGACGTCGGGGGGAGGATGGGGCGAAAGGCGCGCCCGGTCCCCGACCAGGTCGTCCTCCTCTCCGACGGCCGGCCGACGCGCGGGCTGATGACGAACGGCTTCGACATCGTCGAGGAGGTGTCGCGCCTGAACCGCACCCGCGACCTCCGGATCGACACGATCGCGTTCGGCGACGAGGCGGACCGGGTCTTCCTCGGCCTCCTCGCCGAGCGGAACGGCGGGGAGCTGGTCGTCTTCCCGCCGGAGTGAGAGGGGGCGATCCCCCGAACGGGGCGCGTTCCGGCGGCGGACTCCGGATTCCGTGTAGCGGTCGGCGTCGCGCGCGGTTTCGGGAGACGGCCGCCGCTCCCGGCGGCGCTTCGAGGAGGATCTCGCATGCGCGTCCCCACGACCTGTCTGCTCGTCTCGTTCCTGCTCCTCGCTCGGGCGGAGGCCCAGACGACCGTCCTCCACGAGTGGCCCGGCGCCGGCGTCGGCGACGAGTTCGGCTGGGCCATGGACGGCGCCGGCGACGTCGACGGCGACGGGGTCCCGGACCTGATCGTCGGCGCGGACCGGGACGACGACAACGGCGGGGACTCGGGGCGGGTCTCCGTCTTCTCCGGGGCGACCGGCGCGCTGCTCCACGCCTGGAACGGTTCGGCCGCGAACGCGTTCCTCGGCCACCGGGTGGCCGGCGTCGGGGACGTCGACCAGGACGGCTTCGACGACGTGCTGTTCAGCGAGCACAGCCCGTTCACGTCGAACCCGGGCCGGGCGTTCCTCCGCTCGGGTCAGACCGGAGCGGTGATCCACCAGTGGTCCGGCGGCGGGTCGGACGACTTCGGCGACGCCCTCGCCGGCCTCGGCGACATCGACGGCGACTCCGTGCCCGACGTCGCCGTCGCGGCGCGCACCGAGTTCGGCGCCGCGTACCAGGGAGGCGTCGTCCGCCTCTTCTCCGGGGCGACCGGCGCGGTCGTGCGGACCTACCAGGGGACGACGTTCAACGAGCAGATGGGCGGATGGATCGCCGGCGGGAAGGACCTGAGCGGCGACGGGGTGCCGGACCTGACGATCTCCACGCTCGGCCAGGATCGGGTCGACGTCTTCTCGGGCGCCACCGGGGCGGCGCTCTACTCGCTGACCAAGCCCGGCGGGTTCGGGAGCCACGTCGACTTCTCCGACGACGTCGACGGCGACGGCCGCGCGGAGCTGTTCGTCGGCGACTTCAGCTCGCCCGGCGTCGCCTCCCTCTTCTCCGGCGTCGACGGGCAGCAGCTCTGGAAGCGGCAGGGGACGAACAGCCTCGACGCCTACGGCTGGGGCGTCGCGGCGCTCGGCGACACGAACGGCGACGGCGTGCCGGACTTCGCGGTCGGCGCGTACGGCGTCGACCACCTCGGGAGCGCGTCGGGGGTGGCGCAGGTCCTCTCCGGCACCGACGGCGCGACGCTGGTCGAGTACCACGGCAACCAACCGGGCGCGCTGTTCGGGTTCTCGGTGGCCGGTCCGGGGGACGTCGACGGCGACGGCCTCGGGGACGTGGCCGTCGCGGCGATGCAGCCGTTCCACTTCGCGAGCGACCCCGGGTACGTGCGCCTCCACTCGGGCGCCTGCGCCGGCGGAGCGAACGAGTACGGGAGCGGCCTCGGCGGCTCGGGCGGCTGCGTCCCGCACCACGCCGCGGAGGGGTGCCCCGGGATCACCGCGTCGTTCCGTCTCGAGCTGGACCAGGCCCTCGGCGGTGCGGCCGGGCAGCTCTTCCTCGGTCTCGCGCCGACCAGCGTGCCGCTCGTCGGGGGGACGTTCCTGGTCGCGCCCCCGTGGGTGGTGCTGCCGCTCGCCGTCCCCGGCGCGGGCGCCGGCGCCGGAGCGCTGGCGATCCAGACGGTGATCCCGGACGATCCGACGCTCCAGGGGCTCCAGATCCACGCGCAGGTCGGCCTCGTCGACCCCGGCGGCCCGGAGGGGTACGCGCTGACGAACGGCCTGGCGTTCTCGATCCGCTGACGG
>JBICIB010000300.1:0-5376 GCA_043101415.1 Planctomycetota bacterium JB042
TCCGATCTCCCGGCGCAGCGCGCGTCGAGGAACGCCGCGCGCTCCCCGGCCGCCCGCGCGAGGGTCTCGTGGAACAGCGCCTTCACGCGCTCCCAGTCGTGCTCGGTCATCGTTCGCCTCGCTCGTCGTCCCGGTCGGTCATCTCCCGGAAGAGCCAGGCGCGGGCGAGCGTCCACTCCCGCTTGACGGTGCGGGGCGACACTCCGAGGGCGTCCGCCGTCTCGTCGATCGACAGGCCCGCGAAGGTCCGGAGCTCGACCACCCGGCTCGCGCGGGGGTCCTTCTCCGCGAGGCGACGCAGCGCCTCGTCGAGGGCCAGGATTTCTTCGGGATCCTCGTCGGCCGCGAGCTCCGCGCCCGCGTCGAGCGTGACCCGGAGCCGGTCGCCTCCCCGCCGTTCGCGCCGCCGGCCGCGGGCGTGGTCGACGAGGAGCCGTCGCATCGCCCGCGCCGCGACGGCGACGAAGTGGCGCCGCCCCTCGAACGTCCGGCCGCTCCCGTCCGGCGCGAGCTTCAGCCACGCCTCGTGGACGAGGGCGGTCGCCGACAGGGTGTGGTCGGCGCGCTCCCCGGCCATCTGGCGCCGCGCGACCCGACGGAGCTCGTCGTACACCAGCGGGAGGAGCGCGTCGGGCGCGTCCGCGTCGCCGTCGGCGAGGCGGCGGAAAAGCTCGGTCACCTCGGACATGCCGCCAGGATACGCGGGACGGCGGGCCGGAGCGCACGGCTCCGACCCGCCGCCTCGCGGGGGCACGCGTGGTGCGGCTCGGGGCTACTCGGTCGCGATCTCCGCGACGACCGGCGCGTTCAGGGTGTACGGGCCCCAGGCGACCTCGAGCTCGACGGCGCCGGTGCCGTTGTCGACCACGAAGTCGATCATCAGCTCGTCCTCGACGTCCTCCCCCTCGGTCAGGGCCATCGGGATCGCGACGCCGCCCTGCTGGGGGGGCTGGAACGAGGGGACGCGCTGCGCGCGCAGCCGGTCCGCCTCGAACGCGACCAGCTGGAAGCTCTCCTCGGTCCGTTCGATCGCGAGGTAGTAGTAGTTCGGCTCGAGCCGGGCCCCGCCGATCGTGACCGGGACGTTCGTCTCGAAGGTGGTCCAGAAGTCCTTCCCGAACCGGAGGCGCTGGCCGATCGGGAGCGAGTCGCGTCGGGCGACGTACTCGTCCTTCCAGACCGGGGATCCATGCGCGAGGTGGAACTGGCCGGTGATCGTGTTGTTCCCGAACCAGATCGCGCGCGAGGCGTGGCGGTCCATCGACTGCACGAAGTTCGGCTTCGGGGCGAGCGTGGCGCGGTAGGCATACACCCACCCGGACGAGGTGACGGCGACGGCGAGCGCGCCGAGGAGGACGGTCTTCTTCATGGCGGTTCCTCGGGGAGGGAGCGGCGGCGGAGACGGTACGTGGGTCGTCCGCGAATCCTCCCGATTACGGGGCGGGGTCGGCGCCGTGTGACGGAAAACCGCATCTTCTTCGGTCCGGTCGCCCGGCCGCTCATTTCTTCCCGGACATCCCCGCGGTGACGGCGAAGCGGAGCGCGTCCTCCGCGGTCATGTCGACGTCGACGACCGTCCGGCGCGGCACCATCACCGTCAGCCCGCCGATCTGGTAGGCGAGCGGCAGGTAGACCGCGACGAGCTCGTCCCCGCCCGGGTCGACGACGTCGGTCACCGACTCTCGCGTCAGGAAGCCGAGGATGCGGGTCTTCGGCTCGCCCCACTCGACGAGGACCGGCCGGTTCGGGCGCTCGCGGTCCTCGTCGGCGAACAGGTTCACCGTGTCCTTCAGCGAGGTGTAGACCGTCTTCACGACCGGGATCCGCTCGACCAGGTTCTCCCCCTGCGCGAGGAGCCAGCTCGCGACGTACGTCGTCATCAGGGCGCCGACGAACAGGACCGCCACGAGGCCGGCCGCCACGCCCATGCCGGCGACGTACCAGCCGTCGGGGAGGATCCGCTCGAGCCACGGCGAGAGGAGTCGCTCCGCCTTCGACCCGAGCCAGTACAGCAGGTAGATCGTCGCGCCGAGCGGGAGGATGGCCGCGAGGCCGCGCAGGAACAGCCGCGTCATCGTCTTCATGAGCACTCCTTCGCCCTCCGCGGTCGCGCCGGGCGTCGCGGAGACTCTACGCGTCGATGCCGTACGTGGCGATCTTCCGGTCGAGGGTCGTGCGCATCGTCTCTCATCGCGCGGCCCCTTCCGATTCGATCTGCCTTATCCTGGAGTCCGTCGCGGGAGAAGGGCGCACGACCTTCGGGGGGCGTCCGGGAGAGGAACGATGGCGCTTCGAATCCTGGCCCTCGTGTCGTGCGTTGCGGGGGCCCTCGGAGCGGTCTTCATGATCGCTCCACGGTCCGACATGGCGTCGGCGGACGGGTTCGGTTCGCGGGCGGCGCGCGTGTCGACACCGTCGGCCGATCCGCGTGAACCGTGCGACGTGCCGCCCGAGTCCCGTGAGGTCGGGCGGACCGTCGCCGAGACCGAGCCGACGGAGGCCGGCGAAGGACCGAGCCGGGTCGCCACCGGCTATCTTCGCGCGGCGCCGCGCGCGGCGGGCCGAGGCGAGACCGTCTCCATCGAACTCCGGCGTACGAGCGACGACGTCGACTCGGGAGATGGACGGGTCGTCGCACGGGTCCCGTGGCCTGGTGGGTTCGCCGTCGGCGTTCCGGACGGCGACGTCCCATGGGAGCTGAGGGCGCGGTCCGACGGGGCGGTCTCCGAGTGGGTCGAACTGGGACACGACCCGTCCGAGGCGTCGGTGGACGTCGGCTGTCTCCTCCTCGTGCCCGACGGAGCTCTCGAGGGACGGGTCGTCGATCGGTACGGCGGTCCGGTGTCCGACGCCTCCGTCCTCGTCGACGGGCGACGGGTCGCGCGAAGCGACGTCCGGGGGAGGTTTCGGGTCGAGACGCTCTTTCCCGGGACGGTGTCGGTCCGGGTGGAACATCCGGCGTTCGCCTTCCCGCCGCCGACGGAGCTCGAGGTCGTCCCCGATCGGGCTTCCCCGGTGCTCGAGATCGTCGGCACTCCGGCCCACCGTCTCGCCGTCCGGGTGACCGACGCGGATGGAGTGCCCATCGTGCGCGCGGGCGTCACGTTGACCTCCGATCGGAACGGCGACAGCCGGTTCGGGACGACCGACGAGGGCGGAGGAATCCGCCTCGGCGTGGGCGGGCCTCGTCCCCTCACGCTGCGCGTGTCGCGTCGGGGCTACGAGACCGTCACCCGATTCGACCCGCCGCCCGACGGAGTGATCGCGGTCACCCTCCGCACGGAATCGGGCGTCGTGATCACCGGTCGGGACGAACACGGTCGGGTCGCCCTCCCGCTCGGCGTCCGGATGGAGCGGTGGTCGGACCGGAGAGGTCGGTTCCAAGCCACGTGGCGCGCCGCGCCGATGGGTCGACACGAACGCGTCCTCGCCCCGCTGACCAAGACCGGCCGATACCGAGTGGTCGCCTGGGGCGTCGAGGGGATCGGGTGCGTCGAGTGGACCTCGGATCGGCTCCCCGGCGCCACCGAACTCCGGGCGGTGGAGTGGACGATCGCGCCGGCGCGGCCGCTCCCCGTCGACGTCGCGGACGCGACCGGCCGGCCGGTCCCCGAGGCACGGGTCCTCGTCGTCGACGGAGACCGCGTCCTCGAGACACTCGTGGCCGACGACGCCGGACGCTGCGAGGTGCAGCGACGACCGCTGGTCGAGGCGTCCGATCCCGCGCTGATCGTTCGCGCGGAGAGGTTCGTCACCACGCGGCGGATCGACGTCGATCCGTTCGTCGAGCGTCTGGAGCTGCGGCTGGACTCGGGTGGTGAGGTGACGGGGGTCGTGATCGGGGAGGCGGGGGCGCCCCTCCCGAACGCGCAGGTCGGTCTGGTCGTCGAGGCGGAGGGGATCGGGCCGAGGCTCCGCCGCAGCGACGCTCACGGACGCTTCCGTTTCGAGGCGGTTCCGGTCGGCGCCGCGCGGGTCGCCGCGTCCTACTCGCGCGGAGGCGTGCTCGCGCTGCTGTCGGCGGGAGGGTCCGGGACCCGGCTGGAGGTCCCTCCGGACGGCGGGGTGGAGTGTGACGTCCCGATCGTCGGAGCGCCTCCGTCGCCGGTCGAGGTCCTCGTGCGGGAGAACGGCGCCCCCGTCGAAGGAGGTCACTTCGTCGTCGCCCACGGGCCTTGCGCCTCGTCGGGCGCGGATTGGACGACGCACGTGCGGGCGGACGGCCTCGGGGTGCTCTCCGACGTCCCGCCCGCCGGTTCGACGCTCGTCGTCTACCGAGGAGGTCCGCACCCGCTCGCGTCGAGGCTCGTCGACGTCGGCCGTGCCCGATCGTCCGGTCGAATCGAGATCGAGCTCGAGACGGCGGACGTCGTGGGGCGCGTGCTCGACGCCAGAGGCGAACCCGCGGATGGCGTGCTCGTCGAGGCTCTCCTCCGGGTCGTCGAGCGGGTCGGGGACGAGCCGGGCTGGCGACCGGTCGTCCGGGCGGTGACCACGCGCGACGGAACCTACCGCCTCGCCGGAGTGCCGTCCGGGACGGCCCGACTGCGGTTCGGCGGCGGGGATTGGGGGGAGCGGACGATCGCCGTCTCCGGCCCTTCGGAGCTGCGGCTCGATCCGACGCGTCCGGCGAGCGTCGGCGACGACGAGCGGCCCGCGGAGTGAGGACGACGCCGGCGTTCCGCGCGCCCTCGGGTCGCGTGCCCGTCCGCTACGCGTCGATGCCGTACGTGGCGATCTTCCGGTCGAGGGTCGTGCGAGCGATCCCGAGGACGCGCGCGGCCTCGCTCTTGTTCCCCTTCGTGTGCTCGAGCACGCGCTCGATGTGGCGCCGCTCGACGGTGGCGAGCGACCAGTCTTCGAGGTTCTCCGGCGCGCCTGCGCCCGCCGCCGCGGCCGCCGCCTTCGTCGGGGCGCGGACGGACGGCGCGGAGAGGTCGAGGTCCTCGACCGTGATGACCTCGCCGTCCGCCAGCGCGCAGGCGCGCTTGACGATCGACCGGAGGCGGCGCGCGTTCCCGGGCCAGTCGAACGACAGGAGCGCCCGCTCGGCCTCCGGCGCGAATCCGGTGAGGTGATATCCGAACGTCGCGTTGCACTCCTGCAGGTAGCGGAGCGCGAGCGGGAGGATGTCGCGCTTCCTCTGCCGGAGCGGGGGGATCTCGACCTTGAACTCGTTGACGCGGTAGAAGAGGTCCTCGCGGAACTCGTCGTTCCGGACCGCCTCCGCGAGGTCGCGGTTCGTCGCGAACAGGATGCGGATGTCGGAGCGGAGGGTCACCTCGCCGCCGAGCCGCTCGAACTCCTTGTCCTCGACCGCGCGGAGGATCTTCGCCTGCGCGTTCTTCGACAGCTCGCCGCTCTCGTCGAGGACGA
>JBICIB010000301.1:0-5974 GCA_043101415.1 Planctomycetota bacterium JB042
GGTCAGCGAGGCCCAGACCTTCCAGGAGATCGGCGGGCTCGTCGGCCGCTTCGCGCTCGCGTTCCTCGCCGTCCGCATCCTCTCGCGCCGCCGCCTCGTGCGCGTCTTCCAGGGGCCCGGCCTCCTCGTCGTCCCCCTCGTCTTCTTCCACGCCGCGGTCGACGACCTCGAGCTGCTGAAGTGGGGCGTCCTCCTCGCCGGGCTCCTCACCGTGGCCCAGTTCTCGTTCTGGGGGAACTACCTCCCCCGCGTCTACCCGCTCCACCTGCGCGGCACCGGCGAGAGCTTCGCCGCCAACGTCGGCGGCCGCATGATCGGCACCTCCGCCGCCTACCTCACCACCACCCTCGCCAACCACACCCCCGGCGACGACCCCGCGACCCGTCTCGCGTACGCGGCGGGGTCGGTCGCGCTGCTGGCGTACGGCGTCGGGTTCGTCGCGAGCTTCTGGCTGCCGGAGCCTCCGGCCGAACCGGAGGGCGGCTGAGGGCGACTGCACGCGCGCACCACGCCGCCCGACGAGCGGAAGGACGAGGTCGAGGAGATGGCCGCGCTGGGGGAAGACGTCGCACCGGAAGTCGTACCGGAGTACGACGAAGGGTTGTTCCGGACCGGCGAGGCCGCCGCCGCCCGCGCGTTCGTCGTCGAGCACGCCGAGCACTGGGACGACCGCGTCGAACGCGCGATCGAGGTGCTCGAGCGGCACGCGCCGACGGACCGCCGGCTGTACGGGCGCGCGCAGGCGCTCCGGAAGCACCTGCCGCGGGAGTGACGGCGGCGGGGCGGGGGGCGCCGTCCGCTTCGCGGGTCGGGGGGACGGAAGGGACGCCGCGCGGTACGATCACGCCATGCGATCCGAGGCCGACGCCGAGAAGATCCGGAGACTGGTGCGCTCCCTGGGGCGCGCGGCCCGCGGGCCGGGCCGCGTGTACTTGACCGGCGGCACGTCCGCGGTGCTGATCGGGTGGCGCGGTTCGACGATCGACGCGGACCTGAGGCTCGACCCGGAGCCGGCCGGCGCATTCGAGGCGATCGCGCGCATCAAGGACGAGCTCGACGTCAACGTGGAGCTCGCGTCCCCCGCCGACTTCGTCCCGGTGCCGCCGGACTGGCGGGAGCGAAGCGTCTTCATCGAGAGCGTCGGTCGCGTCGACTTCTTCCACTTCGACTTCCGTGCCCAGGCGCTGGCGAAGATCGAGCGCGGACACGAGCGCGACCTCTCCGACGTCGAGCAGATGATCGCGCACGGGCTCGTCGACCCGGGGGCGCTGGCCGAGGTGTTCGAGAGAATCCGCGAAGAGCTCGTCCGCTACCCGGCCATCGACGAGGCGGCCTTTCGCGCCAAGCTCGACGCCTTCCTCGACCGAACGCGGCGCCGAGGCTCCCCGTGAGCGACCTCCCCGGCCAGGACGTCGTCGAGCGGGGCCTCGTGGACCACGCGAGCGGCATCGAGTCGGAGGAGTCGCTGCTGGTGGAGATCGCCGCCTCCCGACTCCGTGACCTCGGACACACCGACGCCCCCGCGCCGCCCGGGCCCGACGCCGAACTCCGCCTGTACCGTCGCCTCCGGCGGACCCACCCGGCGGACGCTTACTCGCGGTACAACGCCCTCCTGCGGCGCCTCTCCCGCTACGTGCGCGCCGCGGAGTCACGTGCGGCGCGAGCGCCGCGGCAGGAGGAGCCGGAGGGAGAGGTGTGAGCACCCGGTTCGACCCTTCTCGGGCGAGGCGCCCCGGCCGGTCGAGTGCGCACGGTGGCGGAACATCGCCCCGTTGGCGGGCGACCGGGGCGCGCCTCTGGTCCGAGACCATGGACGACCGGACGTGAACGGCTTCGTCGCCAACACCGACTACGGCTGGTATCGATTCCTTCGCGAACGCCCCCATCTCGACGAAGTGAACTTCTGGCAGCCGTCGGGCAAGCGCGTCTTCCGTGCGATCCCCCCGGGCGCGCCGCTGCTCTTCAAGCTCAAGAAACCGCACTACGCCATCGCCGGGTTCGGGGTGTTCGCCCGAGCGCAGGTGCTGCCGGACTGGCTGGCGTGGGAGTGCTTCGGCGAGGGGAACGGCGCGAGTGACTTCCTCGCGATGCGCGAGCGGATTCAGCGGCTGCGACGGTCGAATCGCGTCGGCGAGGAGAAGGTCCCGAACGTCGGATGCATCGTGCTGGCCCAGCCCGTCTTCTTCCCCGAGGACGCTTGGGTCCGGCAGCCGCACGACTGGAAGAAGAACGTCGTCACCGGGGCGACCTACGACCTCACTCGAGGTGAAGGGCTGCGCATCCTGACCGAGTGCCGCGAGCGGGCCTCCGCGCTCGCCGGCCCCTCGGTCGTTCGCGAGGCGTCGGAGGCGTACGGGCGAGGGATTCTGGTCCATCCTCGTCTCGGCCAGGGGACGTTCCGCCTGGCGGTGCAGGACGCCTACGACGCTTCGTGCGCCGTGACCGGCGAGCACTCCCTCCCCGCGCTCGAGGCCGCGCACATCCGCCCTTACTCCCTCGAGCGACGGCACGACGTCCGGACCGGCCTGCTGCTTCGCGGCGACCTTCACCGACTCTTCGACCGGGGCTACGTCACCGTCACGCCGGATGGCGAGTTCCTGGTGAGCGGGCTCCTCCGCGAGGACTTCAAGAACGGACACACCTACTACCCGTACGACCGTCAGTCCATCCGTCTCCCCCGGGAGGCCGAGCAACGCCCCGACCGCGAGCGACTGGCGTGGCACGCGGAGACCGTGTTCCTGAGCTGAGCCGAGCCGGCCCCGCCGCCGGGCGGCCGCCGCGAACGGGTATCCTGCGACCCTGACGCCGGGCGAGGTCGCTTCGGCGCGGGGGAACCGGATGCTCTCGCTCGCCGTGTGGACGCTCGCCACGATCCTCCCGGTCGCCCCGGGCGCGGCGGAGCCCGAGCCCCTCCCCCTTCGTCCCGACGTGCCGCACTGTGGCGCGCTCGACGCGACCGACCGCGCAGTCCGGTCGCCGGGGCTCGGCGCGCCGCCCGTGGACGCGCCGACGCGCGGGCGCTCGTTCGCGATCGAGGTCGGGCGGACGGGGGTCCACTGCGTCGACCTCGAGGCGTGGACGTTCGACGCGTACCTGGTGCTGCGCGACGCCTCCGGGGAGGTGGTCGCCGAGGACGACGACGGCGGCCCGGGGATCCACGCGCGCCTCGTCCACGAGCTCGAGGCCGGACGCCGATACGTCGTCGACGCGTGCGCGCTGAAGGGCGGGGCCGGCGCGTTCGAGCTGACGCTGCGCGAGGGGCCGCCGCCGCCGCGGACGCCGGACGCGCTCGATCGGATCGAGCGGGAGAACGCGGTGGCCCGGGTCGACGTGCTCGCGCAGCTCGCTCCCGGGAGCCGGTCGCACGCGCGCGCGCTCGCTCGACTCGGGCGGCGGCGGCTGGACGACGGGGACGACGTCGGCGCCGGACGGGCGCTCGAGCACGCCGTGTCGATCCGGCGCGCGCTCGGAGACCCGCCGTGGTCGTTCTCCGACGTCGTCGACGACCTGTCGTACTCGATGTTCCTGCGGCGGGAGGTCGCCGGCGCGCTCCGGACGAAGCGGGAGGTCGTCGCCGCGGAGATCGAGCGGGCGGGCGGGGACGACCTCTCCGCCGCGGACCAGCTCGAGCAGCTCGGCCTGCTCCTCACGAACCTCGGCGCCTACGCGGAGGCGGAGCGGGCGTACGAGCGCGCGCACGCGGTCCGGTCGTTCCACGCGCCCGACGCCCCGGAGACCGGCGGCCTGCTGCACCAGCTCGGGAGCGTCCGGTCGGCCCTCGGGAAGACCGCGGCGGCGCGCCGCTCCCTGGCGGCGGCGTGCGACCTCCTCGGTCGCTCGGCCGACGCGTCGTCCGCGTCCGCGCTCGTCCAGGCCCTGATCCTCCTCGGCGGGCTCGAGAGCGACGCCGGCCGGCTGGACGAGGCGCGCGCGCTCCACGAGCGCGCGTTCGAGGTCTGCGCGGCCACCGGGCTCGACGAGTGGACCGTGGCGCGCGTCCACGACTCGATGGGGAACCTGCTGACGGCTCTGCACGATCTCGCGGGCGCGCGCGACCACCTCGAACGCGCTCTCGAGATCCGCGAGCGGATCGACGGTCCGAACGGGAGCCAGGTCGCGACCACGCTGTCGGCACTCGGGGTGCTCGCAGGGCACGAGGAGGACATGGAGGCCGCGCGGGCGGCGTTCCGGCGCGCGCTCGCGATCCGCGAGGAGCTGAACGGTCCGGAGCACCCGAGGACCGCGACCGCCCTCGGCAACCTCGCGACCACGCTGCCGCCCGGACCGGAGAAGATCGCGCTGCATCGCCGCGAGCTGGCGATCCGGGAGCGGACCGTCGGCACTCATCACCGCGGCACGGCGACCGCGCTCTCGAACCTGGCGCTCGTGCTGAAGCGGACCGGGGCGTTGGAGGAGGCACGACGGACGTCCGAGCGCGCGGTCGAGATCATGCGGACGATCGCGGGGCCGGCGGACCCCGACACGTTCGAGATGGTCGACGTCCTGATGATCGTGCTCGCGGACCTCGGTCGGATCGAGGAGGCGTGGGCGCTCTCCGGACGCGACCTCGACGCGCAGCGGGACGCGCTCGAGCGGCAGCTCGGCGCGATGAGCGAGGCGGAGACATTCGAGTACCTGACGCAGCAGCGCGGGCAGCGCGACATCCGGTTCACGCTCGCGGAGCTCCGGCCGGACGCGGCGCGCGCCGAGGCGCGGGTCGACGTCTACGAGGAGCTGCTCGATCGGAAGGGGCGGGTCGCGCGGCTCGTGCTGCGGAGCCGCCGCCGCGCCGCCCGGGATCCGACCCCGGAGGGGAGCGCCCTCCTCGACGAGCTCCGGGAGTGCCAACGCCGGCTCTCCACGCTCGCGGCGCGCGCCGGCGGGGAGCCCGAGGGGACGACGGACGAGGCGATGGCCGCGCTCCTCGCGGAGCGGAACCGGCTCGAGGTCGCCCTCCACCGCGCGACCCGGACCGAGGCGCCGGACCGGCCGTCGTTCGAGCGCCTCCGCGCCGCGCTCGCCCCGGACGCGGCGGTCGTCGACTTCTTCGTCCGCCGGCGCTACCGGCCGTCCGCCCTCCCGACCCCCGACGCGAGCGAGCTCTGGACGGCGCGGAGGCTCTACGCGTGGATCACGCGCCCCGAGCGGCCGATGACGATCGTCGACCTCGGCCCGGTCGACGCGATCGAGGCGGAGGTCGAGGCGTTTCTCGCCAGGCTCCTCGGACGGGCGACGGAGGCCGAGCTCCGCGGCCGCCCGGCGGCGCTCGGACCGGGCGCGCCGTCGGACGCGCTCCGGCGCCGGCTGGGGGATCCGCTGGAGCGGCACCTCGACGGGGTCGAGACCGTGTTCCTGTCGCCCGACGGCTCGATCGGCACCCTCCCGTTCCCGGCGCTGACCGACGCGGACGGACGGTTCCTGATCGAGCGATTCGCGTTCGTCCAGACCCTCGGCGTCGCCGAGCTCGCCGACGCGCCGCCGCCGGACGGGAGGGCGTTCGACGACCTCCTCGTCGTCGGCGGCGTGGAGTTCGGCGGGGACTGGCCGGCGCTCCCCGCCACGCTCGACGAGGCGCGCGCCGTCGCGAGGCTGCACACCCGCGTCGCGCCGCCCGGAGCGCGGCGGACCGTGCTGACCGGCGCCGATCCGACCGAGGTCCGGCTGGCCGACGAGCTCGGCCGCCACGACGTGCTCCACCTCGCCACGCACGGGTTCTTCCGCGACGGCGAGGAGGGGAAGTGGGCGCGCCGGGCGCCGGGGCTCCTCTCCGGCCTCGTCTGCGCGCGCGGCGACGGGCGCCCGACCGGCGCCGCGGACGGCGACCTCACGGCGGAGGAGGTCGCGTGGCTCGACCTCGCCGGCGTCGAGCTGGTCGTCCTCTCCGCGTGCGAGACCGGCCTCGGCCGCGCCCGGTCGGGAGAGGGGCTGATCGGCCTTTGCCGCGCCTTCCACGTCGCCGGCGCGAAGACCGTGG
>JBICIB010000302.1:0-6496 GCA_043101415.1 Planctomycetota bacterium JB042
GATCCGGCGGGAGATGTTCGTCGACAGCTACGCCGACGTGTTCGAGGGGCCGGAGAGCTGGCGGGCCCTCCCGACGCCGGAGGGGAGCCGCTACGTGTGGGACGAGTCGTCGACGTACGTGAAGCACCCGCCGTACTTCGAGGGGATGACCGCCGATCCGCCGCCGGTCGAGGACGTGACCGGCGCCCGCGTCCTCGCCCTCCTCGGCGACAGCGTCACGACCGACCACATCTCCCCGGCCGGTTCGATCGCGAAGGACAGCCCGGCCGCGCGCTACCTCGAGGGGCTCGGCGTGGCGCCGAAGGACTTCAACTCGTACGGCTCGCGCCGCGGCAACCACGAGGTGATGATGCGGGGGACGTTCGCGAACGTCCGGATCCGGAACCGCCTCGTGCCGGACGTCGAGGGCGGCTTCACGCGCCACGTCCCGAGCGGCGAGACGCTCTCGATGTACGACGCGGCGATGCGGTACCGCGACGAGGGGACGCCGCTGGTCGTCCTCGCCGGCAAGGAGTACGGCACCGGGTCGTCCCGCGACTGGGCGGCGAAGGGGCCGGCGCTCCTCGGCGTGCGGGCGGTGATCGTGGAGAGCTACGAGCGGATCCACCGCAGCAACCTGGTCGGCATGGGCGTCCTGCCGCTGCAGTTCCCGGACGGCGAGTCGGCCGCGTCGCTCGGTCTGACCGGCGACGAGGTGATCGACGTCACCGGCCTCGCGGAAGGGGTCGCCGACCTCTTCCGGTCGGTCCGTACGCTCGCGGTCCGCGCGACGAAGCCGGACGGGACCGTGGTCGAGTTCGACGCGCGGGTCCGGATCGACACTCCGCAGGAGGCGCGGTACTTCCACCACGGCGGGATCCTCCGGTTCGTCCTCCGGAAGCTCCTCTGACCTCGATGCCCCCGCTCGACGCGCTCCGGTCGATCGTCGGCGACGCGCACGTCCTCTCCACCGCGGGAGAGACGTTCGCGTACGAGTGCGACGGGCTGACCCACCTCCGGAGCCGGCCGGTCGCCGTGGTCCTGCCGGCGTCGACCGACGAGGTGGCCCGGGTGGCGCGCGTCCTGCACGACGCCGGGGTGCCGTACGTCGCGCGCGGCGCCGGGACCGGTCTGTCGGGCGGCGCCCTCTGCCCCGAGGGCGGCGTGGTGGTCGAGACCGCGCGGATGAAACGCGTCCTCTCGGTCGACGCCGGCAACCGGATCGCGGTGGTCGAGTGCGGGGTGACCAACGCGGCGGTGTCCGCGGCGGCGGCGCCGCACGGCCTGTTCTACGCGCCCGACCCCTCGAGTCAGATCGCCTGCACGATCGGCGGGAACGTCGCCGAGAACTCCGGCGGGCCGCACTGCTTCAAGTACGGCGCGACCGCGCGTCACGTCCGCGGGCTGACCGCGGTCCTCCCGGACGGGGAGGTGATCCGCGTGGGGGCGGCGCACGGCGACGCCCCGGGATACGACCTGGTCGGCCTGCTCGTCGGGTCGGAGGGGACGTGCGCGATCGTGACCGAGGCGACGCTCCTCCTCACGCCCCGGCCCGAGCGGGTCGAGACGCTCCTCGCGGCGTTCGAGTCGGTCGAGGTCGCGTGCGAGGCGGTCCGGCGGATCATCGGCGCCGGGATCGAGCCGTCCGCCCTCGAGATCCTCGACCGGCTGACGATCGAGGCGGTCGAGGCGTCGGTCTTCGCCGCCGGCTACCCGAAGGACGCGGGCGCCGTGCTCCTCCTCGAGTTCGACGGCTCGGCGGTCGCGACCGACGAGGCGGCGGGGCGGGGCGAGGCGCTCTGCCGCGAGCTGTCGGCGCTGTCGCTCGAGCGGGCGCGGGACGAGGAGCAGCGGCTCAAGCTCTGGCGCGGGCGGAAGGGGGCGTTCGGCGCGATGGGGCGGCTGGCGCCGGACCTGTACGTCCAGGACGCCGTCGTCCCGCGCTCGCGCCTCCCCGAGGTGCTGGCGGCGGTGATCGAGATCGGGCGCCGGTACGAGATCCGCCTCTCGAACGTCTTCCACGCGGGGGACGGGAACCTCCACCCGAACGTCTCGTACGACCGCCGCGACGCGGACGAGACGCGGCGCGTGGTGGAGGCGGGGCGGGAGATCCTCCGGGTCTGCGTCGAGGCGGGCGGGTCCCTCTCCGGCGAGCACGGGATCGGCGTCGAGAAGCGCGACTACATGACGTTCGTCTTCTCCGAGGACGACCTCGCGAAGATGCGGGCGGTGCGCGACGCGTTCAACCCGACCTCGTTGCTGAACCCGCACAAGGTCCTCCCGACGACGCGGAGCTGCGTCGAGGCGAAGGCCGGGATGCTCGAGCTCGCGGAGGAGGCGCCGTGATCGAGCGTTTCCGTCGACTCCTCGGGGACGACGCGGTCTGGGAGCTCGGCGAGGACGGCGAGGTCGCGCGCGAGCTCGGGATCGACCTCGCGTTCGCGGCGGCCCCGGCGGACGAGGAGGAGTGCGCCGCCGCGCTGCGCGCCGCGGCGGAGCGGCGGCTCGGCGTCGTGCCGTGGGGCGGAGGGCGGCACCAGCGGATCGGCCGGGTCCCCTCGCCGGTCGCGATGGTCCTGGTGACGACCGAGATGGCGGGCGTGGTCCAGCACGACGTCGAGGACCAGACGGTCGTCGTCCGGGCCGGGACGCGCCTGCGCGACCTCCTGGCCGTCGTCCGGGACGCGGGGCAGATGCTGCCGCTCGACCCGTGGGGGCTCGACCGCGCGACGGTCGGCGGCGTGGTGGCGGCCGGGATCAACGGTCCGCTCCGGACCGGCTTCGGGCTGCCGCGCGACCACCTGCTCGGGACCCGCGTCGCGAACCCCGACGGCACGGTCACCCGGTCGGGAGGCCGGCTCGTGAAGAACGTCACCGGCTTCGATCTCCATCGCCTCCTGCACGGCTCGCTCGGCACGCTCGGCGTCCTGACCGAGGTCGCGTTCCGGCTCCGCCCGCGCCCCGAGCGCGAGGGGACGGTGGCGGCCCGCTTCGACGACCTCGAGGGGGTCGACCGTCTGTTCGCCGCGTCGCGGCTCGCCGGCGAGGAGCTCGCCTCCTTCGCGGTGGCGCCGGCGGCGACGCTCGCCGCGGCCGGCGCCGAGCCGATCGAGGACGCGACCGACGAGGAGTGGATCGTCCTCGCGCGCGCGCTCGGGGCGGCCCGCGAGACGTCCCGGGTCGTGGCGCGGCTCTCGGAGCTCGCCGAGGCGGCGGGGGCGACGACGGTGCGCGAGCCGGCGGCCGGCGAGCAAGGGCCGATCTGGACCGCGGTCCGCGAGCTCGGCCCGCGCCTCGACCCGGACGGCGGCGGCGTGGTGCTCTCCCTGCAGACCGCGCCGATGCTCGACGACCGCTCGGCGATGGGCGGCTTCGTGGAGGCGGCGGTGGCGCAGGCGGCGGGGTGCGACCTCCGTCCACACGTCGTCCTCGAGCCTTCGCTCGGCGAGGTGCGGCTCCACTTCGCCGCGCCTCCTCCCGACCGGCTCCTCTCCGGGCTCCGTCGCCTCGCGGATCGTGGCGCCGGCCGGTTCCTGCGGATCGTCTCGGCGCCGGCGCCGTGGCGAAGGACGCGCGACCCGTGGTTCGGACCGCTCCCCGCGGAGCGACTCCAGCGACGGGTGAAGGCGGCCCTCGACCCGGGAGACGTCCTCTCGCCGGGACGGATCGTGACGGAGGTGCGGACGTGAGCGGGCCGACGCGGATCCGGACCGCCGCGGACCTCCTCGCGGCGGAGAAGAGCCTCGACTGCGTGCACTGCGGCCTCTGCCTCCCCGCGTGCCCGACGTACGAGCTGTTCGGCCGCGAGGGGACGTCCCCGCGCGGGCGGGTCTACCTCCTGCGCGGGCTGGCGGAGGGGGAGATCGAGCCGACCGAGAAGGTCCGCGAGGACCTCGACCTCTGCCTCGTCTGCCGCGCCTGCGAGCCGGTCTGTCCGTCGGGCGTCCGGTTCGGCGAGATGATGGAGCTCGGCCGGACCGAGTGGCTCGAGCCGGCCCGGCGCGGGACGATGAAGGACCGGATGCGCCGCCTCGCCGTCCGGCACCTCCTGCCGAGGCCGTCCCGGCTGGGGCCGCTCGCCGTGCTGCTCCGCGTGTACCAGGCGAGCGGGCTCCAGTCGCTCCTCCGGCGGTACGGAGTGCTGAAGTACGTCTCGTCCGAGCTCGCCGCGCGCGACGCGCTCCTGCCGCGTGTCCCGGGGTTCGGGAAGCGGCGTCGGCTGCGGCGCTTCTTCCCGGCCGTCGGCGAGCGGCGCGGGCGGGTGGCGATGCTCGAGGGGTGCGTGATGCCGATCGTCCTCGGGGACACGAACCGCGCCTGCGCGTCCGCGCTCGCGGCCCAGGGGTTCGACGTGCTCGTGCCGGAGCGCCGGACCTGCTGCGGGGCGCTCTCCGCCCACTTCGGCGCCCTCGACGCCGCGACGGCGGCGGCGCTCGAGACGGTCCGCGCGTTCGCCGCCCTCGGGCCGGTCGACGCGGTCGTCGTCGACTCGGCCGGGTGCGGGTCGGTGATGAAGGACTACGGGCGCCTCGCCGCGGAGGCGAAGGGGGTCTCCGCGGACGACGCGCGCGCGGCCGCCGCGTTCGCGGACAAGGTGAAGGACGTCTCCGAGCTGCTCGACGAGGCCGGGGTCCGCCCGCCGGCGGGACGCGTCGAGGCGAAGGTCGCGTACGCCGACGCCTGCCACCTCGCCCACGCGCAGGGGGTGACCGCGCCGCCGCGCCGGCTCCTCGCCGCGATCCCCGGCGTCGAGCTCGTCCCGCTCCCGAACGCCGACCGCTGCTGCGGCGCCGCCGGCCTCTACAACGCCCTCCAGCCTCTCGAGTCGACGATGCTCCTCGAGCGGAAGCTCGACGACCTGGAGGGGACCGGCGCGACGGTGCTCGCGACCGCGAACCCGGGGTGCCTCCTCCAGTACCGCGCGGGGATCGAACGCCGCGGGCTCCCGATCGAGGTGGTCCACCCGATCGAGCTCCTCGCCCGGGCGTCGACCTGACGGAGACGCCGCTTCGGTTCGTCGCGCGGCGCACCTATGATCTCGGGCCATGCTCCGCTACGACGTCCGATTCGACGACCCGGCCTCCCACCACGTCGACGTCGAGATCCGCCTCGGCGAGGTCGACGGAGAGGTCGTCCTCTGGATGCCGACCTGGACGCCGGGCTCGTACCTCGTCCGGGAGTTCGCGCGGAACGTCCGGACGCCGGTCGCGGTCGACGCGGACGGGGTCGCGCGGCCGCTCGAACGGGTCGACAAGTGCCGCTTCCGGACTCGGGGCGACGGCACCGAGCGGACGATCCGCTACCGCGTCTACGCGTTCGAGCTGACGGTCCGGACCAGCTTCGTCGAGGACGGGAACGCGCTCCTGAACGGCCACTCGATCTTCCTCGCCGTCGCCGGCCGCGAGCGCGAACCGATCGAGCTCGGCGTCCGGCTCCCCGCGGGGTGGGACGTGGCGACCGGCCTCGAGGAGCGGGACGCGACGAGCGGCACGCGGCGCTTCGGGGCGAGCCACTACGACGACCTCTGCGACCATCCCATCCAGTGCGGCCGGTTCGAACGGCTCCCGTTCGAGGTCGAGGGGAAGCCGCACGAGGTCGTGCTCGTCGGGGCCGGCAACCCCGACCGCGAGCGCCTCGTCGAGGACACGCGCCGGATCGTCGAGACCGCGGCGGCGACGTTCGGTCCTCTCCCGTACGAGCGGTACCTCTTCCTCGTCCAGCACTCCGCGGCGGGCCGAGGCGGCCTGGAGCACGAGAACTCGAGCGTCCTGCAGTTCCCCCGCTTCGGCTACTCGGACCCGCGGCTCTACCACGACTTCGCGACGCTCGTCGCGCACGAGCACTTCCACGTCTGGAACGTGAAGCGGACCGTCCCGCGCGACTTCGTCCCGTACGACCTCGTGGGCGAGACGTACTCGCGGCTCCTCTGGGTCAGCGAGGGGTTCACCGCCTACTACGACGAGCTGCTGACCGCCCGCGCCGGCGTCGCCACCGAGGACCGATACCTCGAGCGGCTCGGCGAGGAGATCTCGCGCTATCGCGAGACGCCGGGCCGGCTCGTCCAGAGCCTCGCCGACGCCTCGCTGCTGGCGTGGGTCGGGTTGTACCGCCCGGACGAGGCCTCGCCGAACGCCACGGTCTCCTACTACCAGAAGGGGGCGTTGGTGGCGCTCCTGCTCGACCTCGAGATCCGCCGCCTCACGGGCGGAGAGGGCTCGCTCGACGACGTCATGCGGACCCTCTTCGCCCGCTTCCCGGCCGCGTCGGACGGCTTCACCGAGGACGACCTGATCGGGATCGTCGCGGAGCGGGCGGGGGCGGACCTCGCGCCGTTCTTCGAGACGGCGGTGCATGGGACCGACGAGCTCGACTTCGAGGCGGCGCTCGCGGGCGTCGGGCTGCGCCTCGAGCGGAAGGCGTCGTCGCCGCCGCGGGTCCGCGACCTCCTGGGGGTCCGCATCCGGAAGGGGAGCCGGCGCCTGCGGATCGACACCGTCGAGACGGGGTCGCCGGCGGC
>JBICIB010000303.1:0-5842 GCA_043101415.1 Planctomycetota bacterium JB042
ATCGAAGCCGGTCGTGGCCCGTTCGGCGGCGCGGGGCCGGAGACCACCCACATCTCAAGGGTCGAGCTTCGATTCCCGAGATCGGGGGGCGGGGGACGAGAAGGCGACTCGGAAGCCGATGCCGCCGCTCCAGACGTCTCCGGGGCCGACTCCACCCCGACACGCGGAGCGCGCCCCGTTGGCGCCGCCCCATGCGAACCCGCCGCGGAGGACACGGTCCGAGCCGGGGTCCGGGCCGATCGGATCAACGATATCGGCCGACTCGCGCGGAGGGAGCCGCACCGGACGCGCAACCTCCCCGCCCGTGCCTCACCGTGCGCTCAACCTCCGGGCGCACGATCATCGGACCCGCGCTCGGACTCCATCGATCCCGCCGAGAGACCGCCTCTCGCCCCCTTCGCGGCCGCCGGTCGCCGCCGACGTCGCCTCCTCGTGTCACCGCCCTCCTTCCGCGCGCGTCTCTCCTCCGATGCCGAACACCCCCCACGACCGGTTCGCGCGCCGGGCGTTCGCCGACCTCGACGTCGCGCGGGCCCACTTCCGGGCGTTCCTCCCGCGCGCGCTCGTCGAGCGGCTCGACCTCGCCCGGCTCCGCCGCGAAGCGGACGTCCACGTCGACGCGCGGATGCGCGAGCGGCGCTCCGACCTCCTCTTCTCGGCGCCGGTGCACGGCGGCGACGGGCCGCTCCTCGTCCACCTCCTGTTCGAGCACAAGAGCACGCCCGACCGGTGGCTCCCCCACGACCTCTCCCGGAGCGCGGTCCGCATCCACGAGGACTGGAGGGGCCGCCACCGCCGCGCGCGCGAGCTGCCGTGGATCGTCCCCGTCGTCCTGTACGCCGGCGCCCGGCCGTTCCGAGCGCCGCGCCGCCTCTCCGCCCTCTGCGGACCGCGAGACCTCGCCGACGCCGCGGCGCCCTTCGCCCCGGAGATCGGGTTCCACCTGACCGACCTCTCCACGATCGACGACGACCTCCTCCGGGCCCGGGTCGGCGACGCCGCGTTCGCCGCGCTCGCCCACCTCGCCCTGAAGCACGCCCGCGCCGACGACCTGTTCGACCGGATCGTCCGGTGGGCCGACCTCGTCCGGGCCCTCCTCCGCTCGCCGACCGGCCTCGCCGCGATCGAGGCCCTGTTATCGTATGGGTTCGAGGTGAGCGGCGAGGACGCCGGCGAACGCTTCGACGAGAAGCTCGCCCCGGTGCTCGACGCTCCGGAACGAGAGACGATGAGGACCACCATGAGGACCTTCGCCGAAGCGAGACGAGAGGAAGGGCGCGAGGAAGGGCGCGAGGAAGGGCGCCGACGCGGGGCCGCCGACAGTCTGCTCCGGCTGATGCGGCGGCGCTTCGGCGACGTTCCGAACGACGTCGCGGCGCGGATCGACGCCGCCCCGCTCGACGACCTCCACCGCTGGCTCGACCGGCTCCTCGACGCCGGGCGGCTGGAAGACGTCGTCCGCTGACCGGCGAGGAAGACTCGACGCCGGCGAACGCTTCGACGAGAAGCTCGCCCCGGTGCTCGACGCTCCGGAACGAGAGACGATGAGGAAGACCATGAGGACCTTCGCCGAAGCGAGACGAGAGGAGGGGCGCGAGGAGGGGCGCCGACGCGAGGCCGCCGACAGTCTGCTCCGCCTGATGCGGCGGCGCTTCGGCGACGTTCCGAACGACGTCGCGGCGCGGATCGAAGCCGCCCCGCTCGACGACCTGCACCGCTGGCTCGACCGGCTCCTCGACGCCGGGCGGCTGGAGGACGTCGTCTCCTGACCGCTCGGCTCTCGCCGGTTCGCTACGCTCGTCCTCCCCGCTCCGGAGGACTTCGATGACCGCCCTGCCGCTGTTGCTCGCGCTGCTCGCCGCGCCGGTCGAACGAACCGAGGAGTCCGCGGCGCCGCTGCCGTCCGTCTCCGAGGCGACCGCGGAGTGCGAGGTGCGGGCCGGACTCCTCGACCTGCGCGTCGACGTCGACCGCGCCCGACTCCTCGCGGTCCTCCCGCCGACCGACGCGAACGGGGTCGCGGGGCGGTTCCTGTACGTCACCGGCCTCGCGAGCGGGCTCGGGTCGAACCCGATCGGGCTCGACCGCGGGCGGCTCGGCCCGAGCCGCGTCGTCCGGTTCGTCCGGATCGGGCGGAAGCTGCTCGTCGAAAAGGAGAACCTGAAGTTCCGCGCCTCGTCGGAGGTCGCGGACGAGCGGCGCGCCGTCGTCGAGTCGTTCGCGCCGTCGGTCCTCTGGGCGGGCGACGTCGTCGGGCGCGATCCGGACGGGACGTTCGCCGTCGATCTGACGTCGTTCGTGGTGCGGGACGCGGACGGGATCGCGCGGACGCTCGCCGGCGAGGGGAAGGAGGCGCCGAAGCACGAGCTCGACCGGGACGCGAGCGTCCTCGACCCGCGCGCGTGCCTCGCGTTCCCGGAGAACGTCGAGCTCGAGGCGCGGCTGACGTTCCGGGCGGCCGGGCGCCCCGCGGCGGGCGTCGCCGAGACCGCGGCGACGGGAGAGGCGGCGACGCTCGTCCAGCACCACTCGCTGGTCCGGCTCCCGGACGACGGGTACCGGCCGCGCGCGGCGCACCCGCGGGCGGGGTACGGCGCGGTGTCGTTCCTCGACTACGCGGCGCCCCTCGACTCCCCGATCGAGCGGCGCTGGATCCGCCGCCACCGCCTCGAGCGCGTCGACCCGGCCGCCATGCGCGGGAAGGTGAAGCGTCCGATCGTCTACCACGTCGACCGCGGCGCGCCGCCGGCGATCCGGGACGCGCTGATCGAAGGGGCGTCGTGGTGGGCGCGCGCGTTCGAGGCGGCGGGGTTCGTCGACGCGTTCCGGGTCGAGGTCCTGCCGGAGGGGGCGCACCCGCTCGACGTCCGCTACCACACGATCCACTGGGTCCACCGCTCGACCCGCGGCTGGAGCTACGGCGGCGGCGTCCACGACCCGCGGACCGGCGAGATGGTGAAGGGGAACGTCCGGCTCGGGTCGCTCCGCGTGCGGCAGGACCGGCGCCTGTTCGAGGGGCTCGGCGCCGACGATCCGGTGCCGCTCGCCCTCGCCCGCATCCGACAGCTCGCGGCGCACGAGGTCGGGCACACGCTCGGCCTCCAGCACAACTTCGCGGCGAGCACCTACGGCGACCGGGCGTCGGTCATGGACTATCCGGCGCCGCGGATCGGGATCGCCGACGACGGGACGCTCGACTTCTCCGACGCGTACGGCGCCGGGGTCGGCGCGTGGGACGTCTTCGCGATCCGGTACGGCTACACCGAGTTCCCGCCGGGGACCGACGAGGCGGCGGCGCTCGCCGCGCTGATCGAGGACGCGACCGCGGGCGGGCTCGCGTTCGCGTCGGACGACGACGCGCGGCCGCTCGGCTCGGCGCATCCGCTCGCGCACCTCTGGGACAACGGCGAGGACCCGGTCGCGCAGCTCCGCCACGACCTCGCCGTCCGCCGGATCACGCTCGAACGCCACGTCCCTCCGGACGAGGAGACGTTCGTCCCGGTCTTCCTCCACCACCGGTACCAGGCCGAGGCGGCCGCGAAGCTCGTCGGCGGCGTCGCCTACGACCACGGCGGCGGCGAGGCGCGGCCGGTCGACGGCGCGCGGCAGCGGGCGGCCCTCTTCGCGCTCCTCGACTGCCTCGACCCGGACGTGCTCGACGTCCCGGAGCGGGTCGCGGCGCGCCTCCTCCCGGCGCCGCCCGGCGCGCGACCGAGCCGCGAGCGGTTCCGCGGGCGGACCGGACCGACGTTCGATCCGCTCGGCGCGGCGGCCGCGGCGGCGGACCACGTCGTCCGAGCGCTCCTCCACCCGGCCCGCGCGGCGCGCCTCCTCGACCAGCACCGCCGCGACGGGTCCCTCCCCGGCCTCGACGAGCTGCTCGACGCCGTCGAGCGCCGGATCGTCGACCCGCCCGGCGACGATCCGCGCGCCGACGCAATCCGCGAGGTCGTCGCGTCGGTCGCGCTCGATCGGCTCCTCGAGCTCGCCGCCTCGGACGCCGCGCCCGCCGCCGTCCGGAACGCCGCGCTGCTCCGGATCGAGCGGCTCGCGCTCCCCGGCCCGTCCGGCCGCGTCGCGAGCGCCGCACGTCGACGCGCCGACGCCTTCCTCCGCGGAGTCCCGTTCCCGCCCGCGGCGACGACCGCGCCGTGGGACGCCCCGCCGCTCCCGCCGGGGAGCCCGATCGGCCAGGACGGGGCCGCCGGGTGCGACGGCGACCCCTGGTGATCGGGCGACGCCGGGGCGATCGGAACCGACCGCGGCTCCCACCCGTCCGCCGCCCCACGCACCGATTCCCGACCCGGGAGACCGCATGAGCCCTTCGGCCCTCGTCCTCGTCCCCGTGCTCGCGATCGTCTCCTCGGACGGCGCGACCGACGTCCCGCTCCTCTCCCCCGCCGGCTGGTCGGCCGCCGAGCGGGAAGGCGTCCTCTCGCTCGCGCCGCGCCCGCGCCGCGCTTGGCCCGACGACGCGGTCGACGGCGGGCTGATCGTCGGCTCCTCGATGCCGTTCGCCGTGACCGCCGGACGGAAGGCGCTCGAGGCGGGAGGGAGCGCGGTCGACGCGGCGATCGTCACCGCGTTCGCGCAGATCGTCCAGACCGGCGGGTCGTGGAACAGCTTCGCCGGGATCTTCGAGCTGCTCCACTTCGACGCCGCGACCGGCGCGGTCGAGGTGGTGAACGGCGGCTTCGTCGTCCCCGCGGGGGAGACCGACGGCGCCACGATCCCGCGGTCCGGTCCGACCGGCCGCTCCGCGCTCGTCCCCGGGTTCTTCCCCGCCGTCGCCGAGGCGCACCGGCGGTTCGGCCGGATCCCGTGGGCGTCGCTCTTCGAGCCGGCGATCTGGCTCGCCGAGCACGGCTTCCGCGTCGACGCCGGCCTCGCCGGGACGCTCGCGTGGCGGCGCCCCTCCCTCTCCCGGCTCGCCGCGACCCGCGCGATCTTCACGACCGACGACGGATCGTGGCTGGAGGAGGGAGACCTCTTCCGCCAGCCGGCGCTCGCCGCGACCCTGCGCGCGATCCAGCGCGACGGCGTCCGGCACGTCACGACCGGACCGTGGGCCGAGCGGTTCGTCGCCGCGGTCCGCGCCGAAGGCGGGACCCTCTCGCTCGACGACCTCGCTCGATATCGCCCGCAGACCGGCGCCCCGCTCGCGGTCGACTACCACGGTCACCGCGTCCACACGCTCCCGCCGCCCGAGTTCGGCGCGGTGCAGCTCGCCGAAGCGCTCGCCGTCCTCGAGGTCGCCGACCTCCCGCGCGACCGCCACTCCACGGCCTCCGCCGACGTCCTCTTCCCGCTGATGCAGATCTGCCGCTACGGCCACGTCGTCAGCTACACCCCCGACGCGTACCACCCGACCGAGCGCCCCCGAATCTTCGGGCAGATGACCCCGTCCGAACGGCTCGCGCCCGCCGCCGCCCGCGCGACCTGGGAGCGGATCCGCCGCGGCGACTGGGAGGACGCGCTCTGGCACGAGCTCCGCGCCCGCCTCGTCCACTCCGACACGAACGTCGTCGTCGACGTCGAGGGGAACGTCGCCGTCACCCTCCACTCGATCAACTCCCTGATGTGGGGCGAGACCGGGCTGTTCGTCGACGGCATCTCGATCCCCGACTCCGGCGCCGTCCAGCCGCACGTCGTCGCCCGCGTCGGCCCCGGCGCCCGCCTCCCGAACCTCACCAACCCCTGCCTCGTGACCAAGGACGGCCGCGCGGTCCTCGGCGCGGCGTGCATCGGCTCGTCCCTCCACGAGAACATGGTCCAGGCCCTCGTCGACGTGCTCGACCACGGGATGACCCCCGCCGAGAGCGCGTCCTCCCAGTCGCCGCGG
>JBICIB010000304.1:0-4072 GCA_043101415.1 Planctomycetota bacterium JB042
CGATCTCCTCGAACGTCCCCTCGCCCGCGATCCGGTCCAGGAAGTTCCGCCCGTCCGACGGCACGAACACGTCGAACCGGCCGTCGCCGTCGACGTCCGCGCTCGCCGCCCCCTCCCAGAAGAACGACTCGTTCCCCTCCGTCCCGAACGCGGGCCCCTCGTGCGCCACGCCGGCCGCGACCGTCACGTCGGCGAACAGCGGGGCCGACCGCCGGAGCTCCTCGACCGACGGCGCGCCGACCCGCGCGATCGACCAGGTCCCGCCCCCCTCCCGGAAACGCGCGCGGAACCGGACCACGCGCTCGAGCGGCCCGCCGTCCGCGCCGCGCCCGAGGACGGTCAGGACGACGTCGCCGACTCCGACCGGCGCCCCGGCCTCGAATTCGGCGCGCGCGAGCATCGCCTCGGCGAGCCGCACCTCCGCGAACGCGGAGAGGAACCCGCCGAGCCCCTCGACGAACCGGTCCGCGCCGACGGCGACGAACGCCTCGGCCGCCGCCGCGGCGCGCCGGATCCCGACCGGGCCGCCCGTCTCGCCGGCGAGCTCGACCGCGGCGAGGTCCGGCCCTTCGAAGTCGTCGACCAGCCTCGCCCTCACCCTGTCCAGATCGCCCCGCCGGAGCGCCTCCCCCCAGTCGATCAGGACGGCCGCGACCGCCTCGGAGAGGTCCTCGACCACCTCGAGATCGGCGATCCTCGACGCCGGATCCTCGATCGAAGCGAGCGCGACGTCCCTCTCCTCCGACGAACGCCCCCCCTCGTCGCGACAGGCGGTGACGGCGGGGAGGGCGGCGAGCGCGACGGCGAGGACGAGAGCGGGAGAGCGCATCATGGAAGGGGGGGAGCGGCTCGAGGGCGGGGGGCAACGACTCTACGGGGCGCGCGAGCCCCGCTCAACGCGGGGCGGCGGCGGCGAGGGCCCGTGGCCGGCGCTTCCCCGGCGCTCGGGCGCGCCCGTATGATCGGGGCATGCCTCGACTCCACGCCCCGTCCTGCCCGCCGTCGGTCCTCCTCGCCCTCGCCTCCCTCGCGCTCGGCGCGGGCCTTCCCGCGTGCAGCGACCGCGCGCCGGACGGCCCGCCGCCGACGGACGTCGTCGTCGCGCGCGAGCTCGCCGCGGCGAACTTCGCCGAAGAGCGCTACGACGACTCCCGCGCCGCGATGCGGGAGGTGCTCGAGTCGCGATTCGCGACCGCGCAGGACTTCGTGAACGCGGCGTGCCTCGAGATCGCCCACGCCGTGAAGATGATGGACCCCGCCGAACGGCGCGCCGCGGACGAGCGGGCCGCGGGCCACATCGCGGAAGCGCTCGAACGCCAGCCGGACTCGGCGCGCGCGTGGTTCTGCCGGGGGGTGCTCGCGCGGCGTCACCTCGAGTACGACGTCGCGCTCGAGTCGTTCGAGAAGGTGCTCGCGACCCACCCCGAAGACCCGGCCTCGCGTCTCCTGTACGGGCTGTCTCTCGCGGACACCGACCGGCGCGACGAGGCGGAGGCGGAGTACCGCTTCGTCCTCGACCGCGGCATCGAGTTCGGCGGGAGCTACTACCTCGCCGGCGTCTATCGGCTCGGGCAGCTCCTCCTCCGCTCGAAGGACCCCGCGCGCGTCGAGGAGGGTCGCGACCTGATCGCGCGGTTCAAGCGGCTGGAGGCGGAGGGGATCAAGTCGCCGTCGGTCGACGAGCTCGACCGAGGGTTCCTCGGACAGATCACGATCCCCGCGCCGGCCTCCCGGACCGGAGACGCCGCGACCGCGACGCCGGCGTTCGAGGCGCGCCCGCTCGACCTGTTCGGCGATCTCGGCGCGCTCTCCGAGGTCGTGGCGTGGGACGTCGACGACGACGGCGACCTCGACCTCCTCGCGGTCGGCGACGGCGGCGCCGCGGTCGCCTGGCAGGGAGAGAACCGGGAGTACGCGGAGGAGCGGCTCGCGGACGGCGCGTGGCGACGCGTGATCCCGACCGACCTCGACAACGACGGGCTGGCGAGCGTCCTCCTCCTCGGGGAGGACCGGACCACGCTCCGGACGCGCGTCGAGGACGCGTGGCGCGACGACACGGCGACCCTGCCGGCCCCGGCGCGCGGCGCGCTCGCCGACGCGGCGTTCGTCGACTTCGAGCACGAAGGGGACCTCGACCTCCTCGTCGCGACCGGGGAAGGGCTGGCGCTCTGCCGGAACCTCGGCGCGGAACACCCGGCGCCGGTGACGTTCGAGGACGCGACGGCCGCCGCCGCGATGCCGACCGGCGCGTTCGCCTGGATCGTGCTCCTCGACCACGATCACGACCACGACGTCGACTTCCTGGTCGGCGGCCCCGACGCGCCGACGCTCGTCCTCTCGAACCTCCGGAAGGGGCGGTTCGAGGTCCGGGACGGCGCGGCGACCGGGCTCCCGCCGAACGTGGCGGCGGCGCTCCGCGGAGACCTCGACCACGACGGCCGGACCGACCTCGTCCTCTCCGGCGCGCCGGCGACGTTCCTGCGGAACCGGGGGGACGGCACGTTCGAGGACGCGTCGGCGCTGACCGCGGGGTGGGACGGGAGCCCCGCGGCGCTCCGCGACGTCGACGGCAACGGCGAGCTCGACCTCGTGACGGGCGCGCCGGGCGGCGGGACGGCGATCGCGTTCGGCACGCTCCTCACCGACCCGTGGCTCGCGATCGATCTCCCCGGGCGCCTCCCCCCCGCCGGCCGACCGCTCGCGGAGGACCTCGACGGCGACGGCGACCTCGACCTCGTCCTCGCCGCGCCGGACGGCGGCGTCGTCCTCCAGCGGCAGGGCGGCCCGCCGCCGACGCACGTGATCCGCCTCCACCTGCAGGGGCGGAAGGACAACCGCCCCGCGGTCGGCGCGATCGTCGAGATGCGCGCCGGCGAGCTCTACACCCATCGGTTCGCCGAGCGGCCCGACCTCCGCCTCGGCCTCGGCGCGGCGGACCGGCCGGACGTCCTCCGGGTGACGTGGCCGAACGGCGTGGTCCAGTACGCGATCCGGCCGGCCGCGGGCGCTCCGATCGAGATGGTCCAGAAGGAGGGACTCTCCGGATCGTGTCCGTTCCTCTACACCTGGGACGGATCGACGTGGTCGTTCATCGGCGACGTCCTCGGGGCGACGCCGCTCGGCCTCCCGATGGCGCCCGGCGCCTACGTCCCGCCGAACCACGAGGAGCTGGTCCGGATCGCGGGGGACCGGCTCGCGCCGAAGGACGGGGCGTACGAGCTCGCGATCACCGAGGAGCTGCGCGAGGCGACGTACCTCGACCGGGCGGAGCTCTGGGTCGTCGACCACGCCGAGGACGTCGAGATCCACCCGGAGGAGCGGTTCTGCTTCCCGCCGTTCCCGCCGAAGACGATCCACGCGGTGAAGGGGGCGACGCCGGTCGCGAAGGCGATCGGGAGCGACGGGAACGACTGGACCGACGCGCTCGCGCGGCAGGACGAGGAGCACGCGGTCCCGTTCGAACCGCTCGCGGCGCAGTTCCAGGGGCTGGCGACGCCGCACTGGCTCGAGCTGACCCTGCCGGACGCGGTGCGCGACGCGGCGCGCGTCCGGCTCCTGATGACCGGCTGGTTCTACTGGACCGACGCCAGCGTCAACATCGCCGCGGCGCAGCACGACGGCGTCGAGTTCGTCCCGCCGACGCTCTCGGTCCCCGACGGCGCGGGGGGCTGGCGGGAGACCGGCCCGCCCGTCGGGTTCCCGACCGGCAAGACGAAGACGATGGTGTTCGACGTCGGCGATCTCCTGAACCGGGACGATCCGCGGCTCCGGATCGCCTCGACCCTCCGCCTCTACTGGGACTGCGTCCGGGTGGCGGTCGACGACGGAGACCACCCGTTCTCGGTGACGAAGCTCGACGCCGCCTCGGCCGAGCTCCGTTCCCGCGGCTTCTCCGAGAAGCTGCCGCGCCTCCGGGCGCAGGACCCGGAGTGGTTCGACTACACGCGGACCATGCCGGCGCCGTGGAATCAGCACCGGGGCATGTTGACCCGCTTCGGCGACGTCCTCCCGCTCCTCGACGCGATCGACGACCGGTTCGTCGTCTTCTCGGCCGGCGACGAGGTGAGGCTCC
>JBICIB010000305.1:0-14383 GCA_043101415.1 Planctomycetota bacterium JB042
ACGACGACCTCGCGGAGATGAAGAGGCTCCTCGCCCGCGACGCGTCGCCGGACGAGATCAAGGCGGCGGCCAACCGGATCCGGTTCGACCTGAATCCGCACCCTTCGGGCCAGATGCAGCACAACCGACCGCGGCTCGCGGACGGGACCGAGCTGCCGGGGATGCAGCACAAGTACGAGGACACCTGCCTGATCTTCCCGAGCCAGGGGCAGACCTGTCACGCGTACTGCACGTACTGCTTCCGTTGGGCCCAGTTCGTCGGGATGGACGAGCTGAAGTTCGCCCAGAAGGAGGCGGAGTCGTTCCTCCAGTACCTCCGCGAGCACCCGGAGATCACGGACGTCCTCTTCACCGGCGGCGATCCGATGATCATGAAGACGAAGGTGATCCGGAAGTACGTGGAGCCCCTCCTCGGTCCTGGGTTCGAGCACATCCGCCACATCCGATTCGGCACGAAGGCCGTCGCCTACTGGCCCCAGCGGTGGGTGACCGACGCCGACGCCGACGACTGCCTCCGCTTGTTCGAGGAGGTGCGGGAGGCCGGGAAGCACGTCGCGATCATGGGGCACTTCAGCCACCCGGTGGAGCTGTCGACCGACATCGCGCAGACCGCGATCCAGCGGCTGCGGGACGCGGGCACCGAGGTCCGCTGCCAGGCGCCGCTCATCCGGCACGTGAACGACTCGTCCCGGGTCTGGGCTCGGATGTGGAAGGAGCAGGTCCGGCTCGGCGCGATCCCCTACTACATGTTCGTGGAACGCGACACCGGTCCGAAGGCGTACTTCGAGGTCCCGCTGGCGCGCGCCTATCGCATCTTCCACGGCGCCTGGAAGCAGGTGACCGGCCTCGCCCGGACCGCGCGCGGCCCGTCGATGTCGGCGACGCCGGGGAAGGTCCAGATCGACGGCGTCGCGGAGATCCACGGCGAGAAGGTGTTCGTCCTGTCGTTCCTCCGCGGCCGGAATCCCGACTGGGTGAGGCGGCCGTTCTTCGCGAAGTACGACGAGTCGGCCACCTGGCTCGACGACCTCGTGCCGGCGTTCGGCCAGGATCGGTTCTTCTTCGAGTCGAAGTCGGCGGCCGGCGTGAACGGCCGAGCCGTCGCCGGCGGAGTCGTCTGACCGGCGGCGTCGGTCCGGCCGCACGCCGCTCCCGCTCCGTCCGTCCCCGACGCCGGGCCCCCGCCCCTTTCTGGAGCGGGGGCCCGGCGCGTTGACGGATCCGGAGCGCCCGCCTGATATCCTCCGGTCTCGGGAACCGATGCCGAGTCAGGGAGTTCGATGGGCGAGCACAACACGTCTCAGAACGTCGACAACCGCGAACTGCGGGGGTTCATGCGTGCGATCCTCGACGACGTGCGTGCCCTCGAGCGGATGATCGAGTCCGGCCTCATCGAGTCGGGGGTGCGGCGGGTCGGCGCCGAGCAGGAGATCTTCCTGGTCGACGACATGTACCGCCCCGCGAACATCGCGCTCGACATCCTGAAGCGGCTCGACCACCCGCAGTTCACGACCGAGCTGGCGCAGTTCAACCTCGAGGCGAACCTCTCGCCGTACGCGCTCACCGGGAAGACGCTCACGGAGGTCGAGAGCGAGCTCGACGGCCTGCTCGGGAAGGTCCGGGAGGCGGTGAAGGCGCAGGGCGCGAAGGCGGTGCTGACCGGCATCCTTCCGACCCTCCAGCAGTCGGACCTCGGCCTCGAGAGCATGACCCCGATGCCGCGCTACTACCGCCTGAACGAGGCGATGCGGTCGATGCGGGGCGGCGAGTTCAAGGCCTCGATCAAGGGTCTCGACGAGCTCCAGGTCACGCACGACAACGTCCTGTTCGAGGCGTGCAACACGAGCTTCCAGGTCCACTTCCAGGTCGCGGCCGAGGAGTTCGCGCGCCTCTACAACCTGGCCCAGGTCATCACCGCGCCGGTCCTGGCGTGCGCCGTCAACTCGCCGTTCGTCCTCCAGCATCGGCTCTGGCACGAGACCCGGGTCGCGTTGTTCCAGCAGTCGGTCGACGAACGGTCGGAGACGCACCTGCACCGCGGACGACGTCCCCGCGTCAGCTTCGGGGACTCGTGGGTCCGCGAGTCGGTCCTCGAGATCTTCCGCGAGGACATCGCGCGGTTCCGCCTCGTCCTCACGACCGAGCTCGGCGAGCCGTCGACCGTCACGCTCGACCGAGGCGAGATCCCCGAGCTGAAGGCGCTGCGGCTGCACAACGGCACCGTCTACCGGTGGAACCGGGCGTGCTACGGCGTCCACCGCGGGAAGGCGCACCTTCGCATCGAGAACCGCGCCCTCCCCGCCGGACCGACCACCCGCGACGAGGTGGCGAACGCCGCGCTCTTCTTCGGGCTGATGTCGAAGCTCGCCGAGGAGCACGACGACATCACGAACCTGATCAGCTTCGACGACGCGAAGGGGAACTTCGTGATGGCCGCGCGCCAGGGGCTGATGGCGCAGTTCAACTGGTTCCACGGGAAGGACCTCTCGGCCCAGGACCTCATCCTGGAGGAGCTCCTCCCGATCGCCCGCGAGGGGCTCGAGTCCCGCGGGATCGACTCCGAGGACATCGACCTCTATCTCGGGACGATCGAGGAGCGCGTGCGGTCGGGGCAGACCGGCGCCCAGTGGATGTTCGACTCGCTGGCGTCGATGAAGCAGGGGAAGCGCGACGAGAAGTTCCGGGCGATCGTCGCCGCGACCTGGGAGAACCAGGCGACCGGGAAGCCGGTGCACGAGTGGCCGCTGGCGGTCTACGACCCGGCGACGTCGGACTGGCGCCGGTCGTACCAGACGGTCGACCAGGTGATGACGCGGGACCTCTTCACGGTCCACCCGGAGGATCTCGTCGACCTCGCCGCGAGCCTGATGGAGTGGGAGCACATCCGACACGTCCCCGTCGAGGACGACGCGGGCCGCCTGGTCGGACTGGTCTCCCATCGGACGTTGATGCGCCTCATCGGCCGTGGCGCCGCGACCGGCCAGAACGAACCGATCGCCGTCCGCGAGATCATGAAGCCGAGCCCGGTCTCGGTCACGCCCGAGACCGGCGTGCTCGACGCCATCTCGCTCATGCGGCGGAAGCGGGTCTCCTGCCTCCCGGTCACGCGGAACGAGAAGCTGGTCGGCATCGTGACCGAACGGGACTTCCTCGACGTGGCGCAGCGCCTCTTCGAGGAGCAGCTCCGCGGCTGATCGATGCTCCGCTTCGTCGTCTGGTTCCTGCTCGTCGTGAACGTGGCGGGCTTCGCCGCGATGGGGATCGACAAGCTCTGCGCCGCGCGCGGCTGGCGGCGGATCCCCGAGGCGTACCTCCTCTCGATCACCGCGTTCACGGGCGCGCCGGGGATCTGGCTCGGCACGGTCGTCTTCCGCCACAAGACGGTCAAGTCGTCGTTCCGGCGGCGGCTGGTCTGCGCCACGCTCGTGAACGCGATCTGGTTCGTGGCGCTCCGGTTCGAGTAGGCGGTGCCCGAACTCCCGGAGGTCGAGGCGACGCGTCGGGGGCTCGATCCGTGGGTCCGGGGGCGGAGGGTCGTCGAAGTCGCGGTCCGCGAACGCCGGCTCCGCTGGCCGGTCCCGGCGCGGCTCGAGCGCGAACTCCCGGGGAGGGTGCTGGCGGGGACGGCGCGGCGCGCGAAGTACCTCCTCCTCCCCGCCGGGGCCGGGACCGTCCTCGTCCACCTCGGGATGTCCGGGAGCCTCCGGCGCGTGCCGGCCGACGCGGAGGCCGGCCCTCACGACCACGTCGATCTCGTGCTCGACGACGGCCACGCGCTGAGGCTCCGCGACCCCCGGCGGTTCGGGGCGGTCCTCTGGGTCACCGCCGATCCGGCGCTCGATCCCCGACTCGCGCACCTCGGCCCGGAGCCGCTCTCGGATGCGTTCGACGGCGCCTACCTCCACGTCGTGTCGCGCGGGCGGCGCGCGCGCGTGAAGAGCGTGCTCATGGACGGGAGGGTGGTGGTCGGCGTCGGGAACATCTACGCCAGCGAGGCGCTCTTCGCGGCCGGGGTCCACCCGCACCGCGCGGCCGGCCGGATCGGGAGGGAACGGTTCGATCGGCTCGCCGCGGCGGTGAAGGACGTCCTCGCCGCGGCGATCGAGAACGGAGGGACGACGCTGCGCGACTACGCCGGGGTCGACGGCCGGCCGGGCGGGAACGCGACTCGGCTGGCGGTCTACGGCCGGGCGGGCGAGCCGTGCCTCCGGTGCCGCACGCCGATCCGCCTGACGCGGAGGGACGCGCGCGCGACGTACCACTGTCCCCGCTGCCAGCGGTAGCCACGGCCGGCTCGCCGGGCGCGCGATCGCGATCGGCGGTTCGGGCTAGGATGGCCGCCCACGACGCGAAAGCGATCCCCGAGCACCGAGGTCTCCGCATGTCCCCGTCGAAACCCCTCTTCGCCCTCGTCGCCCTCCTGCTGCTCGCCACCACCGGGGCTGCGGCCACGCAGATCAAGAAGCTCCCGTTCACGGTCAAGAAGTCGGGAACGTACGTCCTGAAGAAGAGCCTGAAGTTCAAGGAGCTGACGGGCGCCGCCATCACCGTGGAGGCGCCGGACGTCGTGATCGACCTCGGCGGCCTCGTCCTCTCGTCCACCGCGCCGTCCGACGACACGAACGACTCGGTCGGCGTCGCGTGCTCCGGCGACCACCGGATCACCGTGCGGAACGGCGTCGTGCGCGGGTTCCTGCGCGGCGTCCAGCTGAGCACGGGAAGCGCGGGGCACGTGCGGGTGGAGGACCTCGTGGTCGAGGGGTGCGGCTTCCGCGGGATCGACGTCCAGGGACAGTCCGTCACCGTCCGCTTCTGCCGGGTCCGGAACACCGGGTTCATCAGCAGCGGCGTCGCCATCAACGTCTGGGGGATCCTGGCGCAGGGAGACTCGGTCCGCGTCGAGGGGAACCAGGTGCACGAGCTCACGAGCGCCGGCGGTCAGACCCTCCGGGGGATCCAGACGTCGGCGAGCCGAGGGACGACCGCCGTCGGCAACGAAGTGCGGAGCACGCAGACGCTGAGCGCCGGCATCATCCTCTTCAACGGCGTCGCGAACTTCGCCACCGACAACGTCGTCGCCGACTGCGGCACCGGCCTGTCGTTCGCCAACGGCGCGCCGGGGAAGTACCGGGACAACCTGACCCTGAACTGCGCCACGGCGTTCAGCGGCGGGACCGCGGTCGGCTCGAACAGCTGACGGACGGGCGCGATCCCGGAGCGACGGGGCGGGACACACCGCCCCGCCGGCTCACCAGATCTCGGCCCGGAGCTCGCGCGGACGCATGACCGGAGCGTCCTCCGACAGCGCGAAGGCGTCGGAGAACCACTGGAGGTTCGAGAGCGGGCCGATGCAGCGGAACGGCGAGGGGGAGTGCGGGTTCGTCCGGACCTGGAGCTTCAGCGCCTCGTCGCGGTACTTCCCCCGCCAGGCGCGGGCGTACGCGAGGAAGAACCGCTGTTCGGGCGTGAACCCTTCGATCGGCGCGCGGTCCCGGCCCTCGAGGGCCTTCTGGAGCGCCAGGTAGGAGATCGTCACCCCGCCGAGGTCGGCGATGTTCTCGCCGAGGGTCAGCTCGCCGTTGACGCGGAGGTCGTCGATCGCGACGTAGGCGGCGAACTGGTCGACCACGACCTTCGCCCGGCGCCGGAACTCGTCGCGGTCGACCTCGGTCCACCAGTTGCGAAGGTTCCCGTGCGCGTCGAACTGCGAGCCCGAGTCGTCGAACCCGTGCGTGATCTCGTGCCCGATCACCGCGCCCATCGCGCCGTAGTTCAGGGCGTCGTCGTACGCGTCGCTGAAGAACGGCGGCTGGAGGATCCCGGCCGGGAAGACGATCTCGTTGTGGAGCGGGTGGTAGTAGGCGTTCACGACCTGGGGCGGCATCCCCCACTCCTCGGGGTCGGTCCGCTCGCCGACCTTGGCGAGGTCGTACGCCACGTCGAACGCCCGCGCCCGCATCCGGTTGCCGGCCCAGTCGTCCCGGCGGAGCTCGAGGCCGCTCCAGTCGCGCCACCGCGCGGGGTAGCCGATCTTCGCCCGGAACGCGTCGAGCTTCTCGAGCGCGTGCCCCTTCGTCTCGGGGCTCATCCACGGCAGCGCCTCGAGCCGCTCCCGGTACGCCGCGAGGAGGTGGGAGACCATCTCCTCGCACCGTCGCTTCGCGTCCGGCGGGAACGTCCGCTCGACGAACGCCCGGCCGAGCAGCTCGCCGATCTCGGCGTTCGCGGCGAGGAGGACGCGCTTCCAACGCGGCTTCATCTCCTTCTGGCCGGCGAGTCGGGCGAGGTTGAAGCGGAACGACTCCTCGACGAACGGCGACGAGAGGGCCGGCGCGAACGCCCGCACCACGTGCCAGCGGAGGTACGCCTTCCAGTCCTCGAGCGGCGTCTCCCGGAGCAGCTCGGAGAATCGCGCGAAGAAGCGGGGCCCGGCGAGGTTGAACGTCGCGAGCTCCCCGACCCCGAGGCCGTCGAGGTAGCTCGCCCAGGAGAAGTCGGGGGCCGCCGCCTCGGCGTCGGCGAGCGCGAGCTTGTTGACGTAGTTCTTCGGGTCGCGCATCTCGACGGCGGTGAACGACTCCTCCGCCAGCCGCCGCTCGAGCGCGTAGACCGCCTCCGCGGCGTCGACGGCGCGCGCGTCGTCGGTCCCGGAGAGCGCGAGCATCCGCGCCACGTGCGCCCGGTAGTCCCGCTGCAGGGAGGCCGACTCGTCGTCCTCGCGGAGGTAGTAGTCGCGCTCGGGGAGCCCGAGACCGCCCTGGGAGACCGAGAAGATCGTCCAGTCGCTGTCGTCGAAGTCCGGGACCGATCCGTACGAGAACGCCGCCTCGACGCCGATCCGGTGCAGGCGGGGGAGATGGCGGGCGACCGCGTCCCGGTCCTCGAGCGCGTCGATGCGGTCGAGCAGCTCGGCGATCGGCGCGAGACCGCGCGCCTCGATGCCCGCCTCGTCCATCCCGCTCGCCATCCACGCCCCGAGCTTCTCGAGGTCGCTCCCCGGCGGCCCGCCGTCCCGCGCCGCGGTCTCGAGGATCTCGCGCAGGATCCGTTCGTTCCGGCGCGTCACCTCCTCGAAGACGCTGAACCGGACCTCCTCCGGCGGGATCTCGGTCCGCGAGAGCCATCCGCCGTTCGCGTAGCGGTAGAAGTCGCGCCCCGGGTCGGCCGAGAGGTCCATGTCCGCGGGGTCGATCCCCGGCGCGTCCGGGCCGCTCATCGCCGCCCTCCGTCGGTCGATCCGGCCTCGACCTCGAGCGCGCCGCGCTGGCGGCGTTCGAGGCGCCGGGCCTCGAGCACGCGGGTCCGCACGGCGGCCTTGTCCCAGCGCACCGCGTCCGCGCCGAGCCGCTCGTCCGCCGTCGCCAGCGTGTCGAGCGCGAGGAGCGTCAGCGCGATCGTCCCGTCGAGGGTCGTGTGGAGGAGGTCCCTGTCGAGCAGGGCCTTCAGCTCGTCGCCCGACCAGGTGCTCTCGCGGATCGAGATCGTCTCGCCGGCGCGGATCCGGTCGAGGAACTCGGCCATCGGCACGACGTGGACGTTCGGCCTCTCGTTCGCCCAGGAGCGGAGCCTTCGGTTGAGCCGGATCAGGGTCGCCGGCTCGGGGACCTGCCACGGCGCGATCATCGGGGCGTCGTGGATGCCGACCCCTTCCTCGGCCGCGATCCGCACGTCCGGGAACGTCCCGACGAGGATCGGGCAGTCGAACGCCTCGAGCGAGCGGAGGCCGCGCTCGAGCCGCCGCAGGCGATCCTCCTCCTCCGCCGCGAACCCGTAGCCGAACCAGAACAGGTAGTCGAGCGCGACGAGGAGCGTCGGGTCGTGGCGCAGCGCCGCCTCGGTGTAGCGCCGCCCGTAGCCGACCGGGTCCCGGAAGAAGAGGGCGCTCGACCTTCGGAACGGCGGCGCCATCTCCCGCGTGCTCGCGGCGACGAAGACGTCCGAGAGCGTCACCATCGCGTCGACCTCGAGCGGGAGGAGGAACCCGTCGGAGACGCTCGCCCCGACCACCGCCACGCGATCGAAGGGGTGGACCGGCGGGTCGTCCGGCGGCGACGGCGGGCAGGCGATCAGGGCGAGGGTCAGGAGCGCGGAGGGCGTCATGTCTGCTCCGGGGAGGAGTTCGCTCCGATGTTAGCGTCCGCCGACGCCAGTCGCGCCAGCGCCCGGCGAACGACGAACGCTCCGCCGACCGCCGCGACGAGCGCCCCGGCCGCCGCCGACGGGCGGCCGAGCAGCAGGTGGCCGAGCCCGAACAGCGCCCCGTACGCCGTCGCCACCGCGCCCGCGGTCCCGGCCAGCACCCATCGACCCTCGCGGAGGACGGGGACGTCCGGCGCGAGCGCCCGCACCGGCCCCCACGCGCCGAGCGGCCGGACCCGCCGGTAGAACGGCACGAGCGTCGCCGGATCGGGGGCCGGGAGGAGGACGATCGACAGGAGCGCGGCCGCCGAGGAGGCGCCGACCACGAGGAGCAGCCGCCCCTCCGCGGTGAGCGCGCCGTCCGGCGAGAGCGGCCCGAGCGACCAGGTCGTCTCCCACCGGGTCAGCGCGGTGGTCGTCGTCGCCGACACGAGCATCGCCACGATCTCCGTCGCGCCGCGGACGCGCCACCAGAGCCACCGCAGGACGTAGATCGGCCCGACCCCGCCGAGGAACGCCAGGAAGAAGAGGAAGAGCGCGCTGATCGAGTCGGCCCGGGACGCGACGAGGGCGCCGGCGATCATGACGAAGACCCCGCAGAGGCGGCCCGCCGCCACGTAGTGCCGAGCCGACCGGTCGGGGGCGACGAAGCGCCGGTAGAGGTCGTTCACGAAGTACGACGAGGCGAGGATGACGTGGGTGTCGATCGTCGACATCAGGGCGGCGAGGAGGGACGCCACGACCAGTCCGAGCAGCCCGATCGGGAGGTACCGGACCATCATCGCCGGGTAGGCCCGCTCGGAGTCGGTCCGGGCCACGACCTCGCCGGCGGCGATCCGGGTCCCCGCCGCGACCGTCGGTACCGGCGACCAGACGTCGGAGGCGTCCCACGTCACGCGCGCCGCGTCGCCTCCCGCGGCCGGGTCGGGGGCGACGACGACGAGGCCGTCCTCGGCCGCGGCCACCGTCCCCGCGATCGGCGCCGTCCGCTCCTCGGTCGGGAGGACGACGAGCGACGCGAGGGCGACCACGATCCACGGCCACGGCCGGAGCGCGTAGTTCGCCAGGTTGAACCAGAGCTGGGCGAGCACGCCGTGCCGTTCGTCCCGACACGCGGCGATCCGCTGGACGATGTACTCGCCCCCCTCGATCGACCGCGTCGCCCACCACTGGACCCCGAGGTAGACCGCCACCGCCGAGATCGGCACCGTCCAGAACGCCGGGTCGAGCCACCCCGCGGCGTCCGGCGGCGCGGAGGGGAGGAGGTCGAGGACGTCGGCCCGGACGTCTCCGGCCGCGATCGAGTCCCGTACGGCTTCGAGGCCGCCGACGCCCTGCCACGCCAGGACGGCCAGCGCCACCGCGCCGATCATCGCGATCCCGAACTGGGCGACGTCGGTCACGACGACCCCCCAGAACCCCGCCGCCAGCGAGTACGTCATCGCGACGGCGCACGCGCCGGCGACGGCGAGGTTCTCGTCGACGTCGAACAGCACCTTCGAGATCTTCGCCGCCGCGAGGAGGACCCAGCTCAGGACCAGGATGTTGGTGATCCCCGCGTGGAAGAAGCCGAGGAATCCGCGCAGCACCGCCGCCTCGCGGCCGCCGTAGCGGAGCTCGGACAGCTCGGCGGTGGTCATGATCCCGAGACGCCGCCAGTAGCGCGCGAACAGGAACGCGGTCAGCATCCCGCCGATGCAGAACGTCCACCAGAGCCAGTTCTTCCAGATGCCGTGGTCGCGGACCCACCCGGTGACGACCAGCGGCGTGTCGGCGGCGAAGGTCGTGGCGACCATCGACGTCCCGGCGATCCACCAGGGGAGCCGCCGCCCCGACAGGAAGTACTCGTCGACGTTCGACGAGGCGCGCCGCGCGTAGCGGACGCCGACCGCGATCGCGAGGGCGACGTACGCGGCGACGACGATCCAGTCGACGGGGTGGAGCTGCACCCCCGCAGTCTACGACCGCTCCGGACGCCGTGGTACCATGCGCGCATGGCCGGACACGACGGCGAATCGACCGACCCCTTCGCGGGCCTCCGCAGCGCGCTCGAGGAGGGGGTCGCGTTCCCGACGGTCTACGTCTTCAAGTTCATCGTGCCGTCCGCGAGCCTGAACCATCTGCTCGCGCTGCTCGACGGCCACCGGGCGACCCGGCGCGAGTCGAAGACCGGCCGCTACGTCAGCGTCACCGTCGAGGCGATGATGACCTCGAGCGAAGAGGTGATCGAGGTCTACCGTCGGACGTCGTGCGTCGAGGGGCTGATGTCGCTCTGACGTCGCGCGGACGCCGCGCGGAGGGCGGGGGCGTCCGGCCGAGGCATGACCCTAGACGTCGACGAACGGGAACGCGGCGCCGACGTAGACGCGGACCAGGTCCTCCCACACGTTCGCGTCGAACGGGTCGTGCCGGAGCGACTCCTCGACGTACGCGACCGCGTCCTTCGGCCGGCCGAGGTTCCGGGCGAGGAGGTTCCAGGCGCAGTACCGCATCGCTCGGGCGTACTCCGGATGGTCCTTCGGCACGCGGCGGAGGAAGGCGAGCGCCGTCCGGTCGTCGCCCCCGCGGAGGGCCCGGTAGCCGATCCCCCAGGCGTTCTCGTCGACGTCCTCGACCGCCGGGAGGGGCGGCGCGCCGTGTCGGGCGAGCAGGACGAGGCCCGACGCCGCGATCAGGACGACGGCGACCAGGGCGAAGAAGACGTTTCGGGCGATTCTCACGGCGGGCTCCTCTCGAGCGGGCCGAACGCGGCGGCCTCGTCCCCGGAGACCCCGCCGGGCGCCCGACGGCGGGTCGAATCCCGCGACTTCCGCCTTCGGCGGATTCCTCGGCGTGACGAGGCGGGCCGCTTCGTCTATAGCTGGACTCGCTGCCAACGAGCTCGCTGACGGCTGCCCCCAGATGAAGAAGACCACGATCCTGACGATCGCGCTGCTCCTCGGCGCGACGCTCCTCGCGGCGCCTCGGCCCGACCGGACCGACAAGCGGAAGGGGGGCTCGATCTTCGAGCACGCCCTCCGGACGGCGGGGGCGGCGCTCGACGAGAAGAAGCTCGACGACGCCGCGGCGCTCATCCAGCGAGCGATCGAGCGCGATCCGAAGTCGGCCGAGGCGTGGGGGTTGCGCGCGCGGTGGGCGGAGGCGGCGGGGGACCGCGACGAGCTCGTCTTCGCGCTCCACAAGCAGTTCGGGCTCCGGATCGCACAGGGGGCCGACCGGAAGGAGCGGCAGGCCCTCCAGACCCGTCTGGAAGAGCTCGATCCGGCGGCGAAGGAGCTGTTCCGGCTCCGGGACGGCTTCGTCGAGCGCCTGGCCGGGATCGCCGACCAGTACGAGCGGGAGCGGCGTCCGCACTCGGCGATCCGGGTCCTGCGGATCCTCCTCGCGCTCGATCCGGAGAACGAGCCGGCGCAGAAGGCGATCGAACGGATCTCCGAGACCCCCGACCCGAGCCTCGCCGCGACCGCGAAGCCGAAGGACCTCCTCGCCGACGTCTCCGTCGAGTGGATCCGCGAGCACGACGCGAAGCACCGCGAGTGGAAGCAGGCGTCGAACGTCACGCGCGACAACTATGTCACCAAGACGAACGCCGGCTACGAGGTGATGATCCGCGCCGCCGAGGCGATGGAGCAGATCAACCGCTTCTACCGGATCTTCTTCCGGTACGGCGACGGCGTGAACGACAACAAGTCGGTCCCGCGCATCACCCTCCACATCTTCAAGAACCGCGACGAGTACCTCGAGCTCGGCATCGGCCCGCCGGTCGAGTGGTCGGGCGGCCACTTCACCGGGTCGCACGTCGAGACGTACATCGGCGACGGAGGGTTCGAGGAGTGCGTCACGACGCTCTTCCACGAGGCCGCGCACCAGTTCGTCTCGCTCGCGACGACCGCGGTCGGCTGGCTGAACGAGGGGCTGGCGTCGTTCTTCGAGGGGACGCGGATCCTCGCCAACGGCACCGTCGTCTTCAACGAGCCCGCGAACCACCGGCTCTTCCCGCTCGTCCAGCGGCTCGAGAAGGGGTGGATGCAGGACCACACCGACGGGCTCGATCCGTCGAACGCGTCGGCGACGCCGGAGACCGCGCCGACGTTCCAGATCATCCTCGAGAACCGGTACCAGTGGGGCCCGCCGTGGTACGCCCCGACCTGGGGCGTCGTCTTCTTCCTCTACAACTACCAGGACCCCGCGGACGGCCGGTTCATCTACCGCGACGCGTTCCACGAGTTCGTGAACGCGTCGGGCGGGCGCATGGGGGAGGGGGCGGTCGAGAACTTCGAGAAGGTCGTGCTGGCGCAGCCGTCGCGTCCGACGAAGGGCCTGCCTCGGACCGACTCGCTGAAGCTGCCGAGGAAGTGCGACGAGCTGAACGAGGTCTGGAAGGAGTGGCTGATCGAGCTCGCCGCCGAGCAGTCCGGGAAGCGCGAGGTCGAGCGCCCGTACCTCGACTGGGCGCGCTACGCGATCAAACGGCGGGAGTTCGACGTCGCGACCGAACACTTCGAGAAGGGGTACGTGAAGACCCCGCTCGACGTCGAGCTCCTGATGGAGTTCGCGGAGCACCTCGCCGAGCGGGAGAAGAACACCGACCGGGCGACGAAGCTGGCGCTCACCGCCCTGCAGGTCCTCGAGAGCGAGAAGCGTCCGGACGAGCGACGGATCCGGGAGGTCGAGTCGAGCCTCTCCCAGTGGGACCCGAAGCGCGCGTCGATGGATCGGATCCAGGGCGAGCTCGTCGAGCGGTCCGAGGCGATCGTGCAGCGCTACCTCGACGAGGGGCTGCCGATGATGGCGATGGAGGTGTCGTGGCGGCTCGGCACCGACCTCGGCGTGACGTCGCTCTTCTCGAAGTTCGAGGAGGCCGCGCGGCGATCGCAGAAGTCGATCGCGGTCTGGCAGCTCGCGTACAACGAGGAGGACCTCGAGGGGTGGCGCGCCGGCAGCGACGTCTGGGTCCCGTACGGCAGCGAGCTCTGGTCGCGCCTCGGCGACTACCGCGAGGACAGCTTCGACTTCAACTTCCTGACGTACGACAAGATCACGTCGGGCGACTTCTCGATGTCGTTGGACGTCCTCGCCGAGCGCGGCGTCAACGCGTTCTGCGGGATCGTCTTCGGGCGAAAGGCGGCGCAGACGTTCCACGCCCTGGTCCTCTACCCCGGGCGGCACGCCGACCCGGAGGCCGGCCGGCCGGCGCGCGGCGGGTTCCTCGACCTCGCCTCGTTCTACGGCGCCGACGCGCACAAGGTCTGGCGTCACAACCCCGTCGACACGTCGCAGCGCGGCTGGCACTCGATGCGGATCGACGTGATCGGCTCGGAGGTCGACGTCTGGTTCGACGACGAGCTCGTGGTGACGCACGACTTCCTGTCGGTCGACGTGCTCCGCGGCGGATTCGGGCTGATCACCGGCCCCGGCTCGGCGAAGTACCGGAACATCCGCTTCCTCGCCCGGCACCCGCGCGATCCCGGCGCGGCGATCGAGCGGGCGATCCGGATGGAGAAGCTCGACCGGCAGTACGGGTCCGGGAGCGTCGGTGGGAGCTGGCTCCGGAAGGAGCCGCCCTTCCCGAAGGTGAAGCAGTGGGCGCAGGGAGGGCGGCTCTCGTTCGACGAGCGCGGCCCGGTCCCGACGCTGCTCGTCTTCTGGTCGCGGGCGCAGAACGAGGTGCTGCCGATCGACGGCTGGCTGCGCGACATCGGGAAGCGGTTCGGCGACTCCGGCCTCGAGATCGTCTCGATCGCCCAGTTCGACGACGGCGACGGCCTCGACGCGTACCTCGAGGAGCACCCGTTCCCCGGTCACGTCGGGGTCGACCGGAAGGACCCGCAGGTGATGGGCTCGGGCGACACGTTCGAGATGTACGCCATCCCGAAGTTCAACCTCCCGCGCCTCGTCCTCCTCGACATCGACCAGCGCGTGCACTGGGAAGGGGACCCGGGGCTCGAGGTCGGGATCCCGTGGCGGCCCGGCATGCAGAGCTACCTCGACGAGCCGCTCCGCGAGCTGATCGAGCGGCGGAAGCTGAAGGACCTGAAGCGGTGGCTCGCGGCGTGGCAGGAGAAGGGCGGTCCGGCGCTGGCGTCGGGAGACCTCGACACCGCGCTCCCGTACCTGACGAAGGCGCGCGAACTCCCGGGCCGGGTCGTGCCGATGGTCGGCGACGCGCAGCGGTGGCTCCGCGCGCTCGAGAACGCGCTCGAGCACGTCGACGTCACGGCGGAGAAGATCGGAAGAGCGTCGT
>JBICIB010000306.1:0-4908 GCA_043101415.1 Planctomycetota bacterium JB042
GCCCGGCGGGGCGGAGTTCGAGTGCAACGAGGAGAGCCCGTCCTGCCGGGCGTATGCTGAGGGGGCCGTCCCCGGGGAAGCTCCCATGACCTCGTCGCTGCACCCCGTCGCCGCGCTCCTCCTCCTCCTCTCCCTGCCGGCGGCCGCGTTCGTCCTGGGGCGCCCCCGCTCCCTCCCGCCGGCCGACTTCACGTTCGTCCTGCCGAAGGAGTACGGCACCCTCGACCCCGCCGACGCGTCGTCCGTCTCCGACGGTTGGGTGATCCAGTCGCTCTTCGAGGGGCTGACCCGCATCGACCCGGAGTCGTTGCGGGCCGTTCCCGCCGCGGCGGAGCGGATCGAGGGATCGAAGGACGGCGTCACGTGGACGTTCACCCTCCGCGCCGACGCCCGCTGGTCGGACGGGGCGCCGCTCGTGGCCCGCCACTTCGTCGACGGATGGCGCCGGCTGCTCGACCCGGAGACCGGGAGCCCGAACGCCTTCCTGTTCGAGGCCGTGGACGACGTCGAGGCGCCGGACCCGCGGACGTTCGTCGTCCGACTCTCGCGCCCGTGCGCGTACTTCCCGGCCCTGGCGGCCCACTTCTCGGCGATGCCGCTCCGCCGGGACCTCCTCCTCCGCCACGGCGACTCCTGGACCGACCCGGAGCACCTCGTCACCAACGGGCCGTACCGGGTCGGGGCGCGCCGGGTCCGCGAGCGGCTCCGCCTCCTCCGGAGCGACACGTGGCACGGGCGCGAGCGCGTCGGTCTCGCCGTCGTCGACGCGCTCGCGATCGAGTCGAAGGCGACCGCCCTCGGCCTCTTCCTGACCGGCGACGTCGACTGGGTGAACGCGATCCCGGCCGCCGCCGTCCCCCACCTCCGAGGCCGGGACGACCTCCGCCTCGGGCCGGCCTTCGCCACGAACTTCCTCCGCTTCCACGTCCGCCGTCCGCCGCTCGACGACCCGCGCGTCCGACGCGCGCTCGACCGGGCGATCGATCGGGACGCGCTCTGCCGGTACGTCCTCCGCCGCGGGGACGTGCCCGCGACGTCGTTCGTCCCGCCGTCGCTCCCGGGGTACGAGCCGGCGCCCGCCGAGGCGGAGGACGTCGAGGCGGCGCGGAGACTGCTCTCGGAAGCGGGGTTCCCGGACGGGCTGGGCCTCCCCGAGCTGGAGCTCCTGTACGTCGCCGACGAGACCGCCCGCGCGGTCGCTGAGGCGCTGGTCGCCCGGCTCCACGACGTGCTCGGGGTGCGGCTCCGCGCCGTCCCGCAGGAACAGAAGGTCGCGCTCGACTCGATGCGGAGCCTGAAGTACGACGTCGCCCTCGGCGTCTGGTACGGCGACTACCCCGACCCGGCGACGTTCCTCGACTGCTTCCGGGCCGACGCCGGCGCGAACCGGACCGGCTGGAGCGACCCGAGGTACGACGCCCTCCTCGACCGCGCCGCCCGGAGGGTCGACGTCGAGGCGCGCGCCGCGCTGCTGCGCGAGGCGGAGGCGCTCCTCCTGGCCGAGGGCCCGATCGCACCGCTCACGTTCCGCGGCCAGCCGAACCTCGTGGCGCCGCACGTGGAGGGATTCACGACGAACCTCCTCGACGTCCACCCGCTCGACCGGCTGTCGATCCGCCGCGGCGCGCGGGGGGAGTGATCCGTGCTCCTCTTCCTCCTCCGAAAGCTCCTCTCGATCGTCCTCCTCCTGGTCGTCGTCTTCACCGGCTCGTTCTTCCTGATGCGGCTCGCCCCCGGCGGGCCGTTCGACTCCGAGCGGTCGCTCCCGCCGGAGATCCTCCGGAACATCGAGGCGAAGTTCCGCCTCGACCAGCCGCTGGTCGTCCAGTACGCCGAGTACTTCCGGGACGTCTTCCTCCGCTTCGACCTCCGGCCGTCGTTCTCGTACCGCGACCTCTCGGTGAACGACATCATCGCCGAGACGTTCCCCCGCTCCGCCGCGCTCGGGGCGGCCGCGCTCCTCGTCGCGCTCCTCCTCGGCGTCCCGGCCGGACTGGTCGCCGCGGCCCGCCGCGGGAAGGCGCTCGACCTCGCGCTCTCGTCGGCGTTCGCGCTCGGGCTCGCGATCCCGAACTTCGTGCTCGCGACGCTCCTCGTCCTCGTCTTCTGCTTCGTCTGGCCGGTCCTGCCGGTCGCGGGGTTCGACTCGTTCCGGCACGTCCTCCTCCCCGCCGTCTCGCTCGGCGCCCCGCTCGCCGCCGCGGTCGCCCGCCTCACGCGGGCCGGCGTGCTCGAGGCGCTGTCGAGCCCGTTCGTCCGGACCGCGCGCGCGAAGGGGCTCTCTCCGTCCGCGGTGCTCGTCCGTCACGCGCTTCGGGCGGGGATCGTCCCGGTCGTCACCTGGCTCGGGCCGGCGACGGCGGCGGTCCTGACCGGGTCGCTCGTGATCGAGCGGATCTTCGCCATCCCCGGCATGGGCTCGTTCTTCGTGACCAGCGTGACGAACCGCGACTACACCCTCGCGACCGGCGTGCTCCTCCTCTACTTCGGACTCGTCGCCGTCCTGAACGCGGTGGTCGAGGTCGCGCTCCACCTCCTCGACCCGCGCGTGGAGCTCGAGTCGTGAGCGCGGGGAGGGTCGCCGTCCGGGCCGCGCTCGGCGTGCTCGCCGCCGCGCTCCTCGTCTCCCTCGCCCTCCCGTGGCTCCCGGTCGGCGACCCGTCCGCCGCCGCGCTCCCCGACCAGCTCCGCCCGCCGGACGGGTCGCATTGGTTCGGCACCGACGCCCTCGGCCGCGACGTCCTCGCCCGCACGCTGTTCGGCGTCCGGTCGTCCCTCTGGATCGGCCTCCTCGCCGCCGCCGTGTCGCTCGCCCTCGGCGTCCTCGTCGGCGCGGTCGCCGGCTTCTCGCGCCCGCGCGTCGACGCCGCGTTGATGCGCCTCGTCGACGTCCTGTACGGCATCCCGTTCATCTGCCTCGTGATCTTCCTCCTCGCCGTCCTCCGCGAGCACGAACCGTGGCTGCGCGCCCACGGGATCACCCGCGAGACCGTCCTCTACCTCGTCGTCGGCGGCACGAGCTGGCTCACGATGGCGCGCCTCGTGAGGAACGAGGTCGTCCGCCTGAAGTCCCTCCCGTTCGTCGAGTCCGCCCGGGCCCTCGGCCTCCCCGCCCGCCGCGTCCTCTTCCGCCACGTCCTCCCGAACGCGTACGGCGTCATCCTCGTCGCGCTCACCCTCACGATCCCCTCCATCGTCCTCTACGAGGCGTTCCTCTCCTTCCTCGGCCTCGGCATCGAACCCCCGGGCGTCTCCCTCGGCCTCCTCGCCGCCGAAGGGATCGAGTCGATCACGCCGGTCCACGCCGCCTGGTGGCTGATCGTCTTCCCCGGCGGAGCGCTGGCCCTGATCCTGCTGGCGCTCAGCCTGGTGGGCGACGCGGCGAGAGACCGATTCGATCCGAGGTGAAGAGGAAGCAGGGGAGAGCAGGAGAGAGCAACGAGAGCAGGGGAGAGGGCGCTGGCGCGGAGAACCCGGGGGCTGAGACGCCGACGTCCGCCGTCGTGATCACCCATTCATCGGTCCCCATCCGCACTCCCCCTTCATCCCCCAGGAAGCGGGTGAGGAAGTCCGGAGCGGGCGAGGCGGGGCCGGAGGAGGGATGAGGCTCCGAGAGCGACCCCGCAGCGCGACTCGTCCCTTCGCGGAGACCCACCCGGACGCATCGCGCGAGGACGTGAGCGGGTCGGAGAGCTCGTCCCTCCTCCGGCCCCGCCGTGGCGAACGCGCAGACGTTCCCGAATCGCGTTCCACGCCCCGCGCGCAGCGGACCGCCCCGCGCAGCGGCCTCCCGCTCCACGCGCAGTGACCGTCACCCTTCCTCGAGGTGACACCTCCACCAGGCGCCGCTCTCCCCCGACCGCGTCGGCGGCCGCTCCCGCGAACAAACCGCCTCCGCCACTGGACACCGCGGGTGGAACCGGCACCCCGCCGGCGGGTCGCTCGGCGACGGCACGTCCCCTTCCAACACGATCCGCTCCCGCGCCTCGCCCGGCGACCGCCGCGGCACCGCCGACAGCAACGCCCGCGTGTACGGATGGCGCGGCCGCTCGAAGAGCTCCTCCGCCGGCGCCGCCTCCACGACTTCGCCGAGATACATCACCACCACCCGGTCGCTGACGTGCCGCACGACGGCGAGGTCGTGCGAGATGAAGAGGTACGCCAGGCCGAGCTCCGCCTTCAGGTCGGCGAGCAGGTTCACGATCTGCGCCTGGACCGAGACGTCGAGCGCCGAGACCGCCTCGTCGAGCACGACGAACCGCGGCTCGAGGGCCAGCGCGCGCGCCACGCCGATCCGCTGGCGCTGCCCGCCGGAGAACTCGTGCGGATACCTGGCCGCCGCCTTCGGGTCGAGGCCGACCCGGTCGAGCAGCGCGGCCACCCGCGCGTCGCGCGCCGCCTTGTCGCGCACGATCCCGTGCACCAGCAGCGACTCCCCCACGATCTCGCGCACCCGCAGGCGCGGGTTCAACGACGCGTACGGGTCCTGGAAGACGATCTGCATCCGGCGCCGCAGCCGCCGCAGCGCGCGCCCGTCCGCGGCGAGGACGTCGACCTCGGCGCCGTCGTCGTCGAACGTCACCCGGCCCGAGTCCGGCTCGAGGAGGCGGAGGATCGCCCGGCCGAGCGTCGTCTTCCCGCACCCCGACTCGCCGACGAGGCCGACCGTCTCCCCCGCGCCGACGTCGAGGTCGACGCCGTCGACGGCGCGGACGCGCGCGGTGACCCGGCCGAACGCCCCCTTCCGGACCGGGAACGTCTTCACCAGGCGTTCGACGCGGACGAGCGGCGGCGTCATCGCGGCGCCTCCGCGTCGGCGGCGTCCCGGGCGAAGCAGGCGACGCGGGTCTCGGCGCGCTCGGCCCACGGACGGAGCGGCGGGACGTCGGTCGCGCACTCCGGCCGCGC
>JBICIB010000307.1:0-3672 GCA_043101415.1 Planctomycetota bacterium JB042
TCGAGCTCGACCCGACGACGCTCGAGACGGTCTGGGAGTACGGCGGCGACCGGGAGCGGCCGTTCGAGACCGAGACGTGCGGCAGCGCGCAGCGCCTCGCGAACGGCAACACGCTCCTCACCGAGTCGGACAACGGACGCGCGATCGAGGTGACGCCGGACGGGGAGATCGTCTGGGAGTGGATCAACCCGCACCGCGCGGGGCCGCGGAACGAGTACATCGCGACGCTGTTCGAGGTGATCCGTCTGCCGGCGGACCTGGCCGTCGACTGGGCCGGGCCGTCGCCGCGATGAGCGCGCTCCCCCTCCGTCGCAAGGTCGCGTACGCCGCGGCGGCGACCGCGCTGGCGCTCGGCCTCGTCGGGGCGGCGGCCGAGGTCGGGCTGCGGGTCGTGTACGAGGACGTGTCGCGGATCACCGGCGTCGCGGAGTGGTCGGCCGGCGAGTGGGAGGGGCTGACGTACCACTGGGACGCGTACCACCCCCGCCTCGGCTGGACGAACCGGCCGGGGTACGAGAGCGACGCGCGCGTGCCGTTCCGGGTGACGATCAACGCGCAGGGGCTGCGCGGCCCGCGCGACCATCCGGCCGAGCCGCCGCCGAACCGGGTGCGCGTCGCCCTGTTCGGCGACTCGTGCGCGTTCGGCGAGGAGGTGCACGACGCGCAGACGGTCGCGGCGTACCTCGAGCGGCGGCTCCGCGGCGCCGAGGTGCTGAACTTCGGGGTGCACGGCTACGGGCTCGGTCAGATGGTGCTCCGCCTCGAGGAGGAGGGGTTCTCGTTCTCCCCCGACCACGTCGTCGTGCTCCTCCTCGTCCCCGGCGACCTCGACCGCGACGTCCGCGCCGAGTACGTCCACCCGAAGCCGGTCTTCGGGGTCGACGCCGACGGACGGCTCGAGATCTCGAACGTGCCGGTCCCCGAGGCGTCGCGGCAGCCGTGGATCGTGCGCCGTTCGTTCGTCGCCGCGTGGCTGTTCGGACGGCCCCGGACGGTGCGGGAGGTCGAGCGGCTCGGCGAGGTGCTGCGCGTGACGCACGCGCTGTTCGACCGGCTGGAGCGGGCGTGCGACGAGCGCGACGTCTCCCTGACCGTCGTGCCGATCGTGACGGCCGGGCCGCTCGACCGCATGAAGGCGGACGACGGCGAGGAGACGCGCGAACTCCTGTCCGTCATCCGATCCTCGCTCGGCAGCCGGGACGGGCTCGACGTGCTCGACCTCGTCCCGTCGCTCGAGCGCTGGTACGCGGAGCACGGCTCGACCCTCGTCGCGCCGCACCGGCACTGGACCGGGCCGGGGAACTGCCTGATCGCCGACGCGATCGGAGCGCACCTCGCGGCGCTCCGGCCGGAGGGACTCTCGGTCCGGACCGGCGCGCGGCCCTGCGTCGGGGACTGAGCGGGGCGTCGACGTCAGCCGAGGAGCAGACGGCGGAGGAGGCCAGACGACCGGCCGCCGCCGAGGCGGAGCACCGGGCGGCCCCGGAGCGCGACGGTCGCGGCGAGGTCCAGACCTCCGAGGACGCGATCGAGGCGGGCCAGGGCGCCTCTCCGGCGCAGGCGCCACCAGAGCGGGACGATCGGGAGGAGGCCGCGCCGGGGGACGACGTCGACGTCCAGGCGATCGCCGACGCTGCGGACCCGCACCGTCGCGGCGTCCGACGCGAGGCGCAGGTCCGCCTCGACGTGGGCGGCTCGGGCGATCATCCCTCGCGGGTGTCGCGGGTCCGGATCTTCACGGCTCCGTCGAGCGTCCACTGCGCGCGAGCGCTCGAGTCGGACGCGTCGCGCGGGACGCCGACCTTCATCGCGTCGAACTCGTAGGTGATCTCGGCGCCGCGGCCGGTCAGCTTGTCGTAGAGGCCGATCGCGAGGTCCGGCCAGGTCTGGGGGTTTCGATCGTCGGTCATGGGGTTCTCCTTCGGGTCGGGAGGAACGTCGGAGCGTGAGGTCGCTCCGATCGTGGGGTCGTGACTCGGTACGAGGCCTCTCCGGTCGGGGATGCAGAACCGCGCGGGACGACGCACGCCGGTTCGATTCGTTCAAGACCGCGCCCCGCCGCGCGCCCTAGCGTTCGGGGTGACTCGAACGAAGGGAGTCTCCATGTCGACCTGGCTTCTCGCTCCGCTCTCGCTCCTCCCTCTCCTCGCCCCTCCCGCCGACGACGCGTGGAGCGACCTCTCCGCGCGCTGGCGCGACCGGCTCGCCCGTCACGACGTCCCGGGTCTCGCGGTGGCGGTCGTCGCCGCGGACCGCGTCCTCCACGCCGAGGGGTTCGGCGTGCGCGACGCCGCCGGCGGCGCGGTCGATCCGGAGACCGTCTTCTACATCGCGTCGGCGACGAAGCCGTTCACCGCGTTCGCGGTGGCGCTCCTCGCCGAGGACGGCCGGCTCTCGATCGACGCGCCGGTCCGGAGCGCGCTCCCGCGGTTCGCGCTCGCCACGCCCGAGGCGACCGCCGACGTGACGATCCTCGACCTCCTCTCGCACCGCCGCGGGCTGACCGCGCACCCGGCGATCGTCTTCAACGACGCCTACACCGGGCAGATCACCGAGGACCGGTTCTTCCGCCTGCTGCGCCGTTCGGCCCCGCGGGAGGAGTACCGGTACAACAACCTCCACTTCACGATCCTCGGCCGCGTCGTCGAGGCCGCGTCCGGGCTCCACTGGAAGGAGTTCCTCGCGCGACGCGTCTTCACGCCGCTCTCGATGACCCGGACCTCCGGGAACGTGTCGACCTTCGCCGGCGACCCGAACGTCGCCGTCGGGCTCGAGCGACGCGGCGACGCGTGGGCCGAGGTGGCGCTCGCGAAGACCGACGCGACGATGCACGCGGCGGGCGGGTTGAAGACGACCGTGCTCGACCTCGCCCGGTGGATCCGCCTGCACCTGAACGGCGGGGAGGTCGACGGGGTCCGGATCGCGAGCGACGCGACGATGACGGCGATGACGACGCCGGTGGTCGAGTTCGACGGCGCGTACGGACCGTTCACGCGCGACGCGTGCGCGTCCGGGTGGAACGTCGGGACGTACGACGGGCGAACGATGGTCCACCACTTCGGCGGCTACGTCGGGTTCGCGGCGCACGTCTCGTTCCTGCCGGAGCACGGCGTCGGCGTGGCCGTGGTCGCGAACGGATCGGGAGCCGCCTCGAGCGCGGTCCACGTGGTCGCGTGCGACGTCTACGACCGGCTGATCGGCACGTCGGGCGGCGACGACGCCTGGGCGGAGATGGAGGCGGCCGGCGCGCGCGCCTCGACTCCTCCGATCGAACGGCGGCCCGGGCCGGTCGCGGCGGACGGGCTGATGCTCGACGCGGCGGCGTACGAGGGTCGGTACGAGCACGACGACTGGGGGACGGTCGTCGTCTCGATCGAGGGGGGCGAGCTGGCGGCGCGGATCGGGAACCTCCGCCCCCGCTTCGTCTCCTCCGCGCTCGACGGCGTCCGGTTCGACCTCTTCCCGGGCTCGGAGGTCGACGGCTGGTTCGTCCTCGACGACGACGAGGAGGAGGTCGTCGCGTTCGTGGTCTCGGCGAACGGGGACGAGGTGGAGTTCGAGCGGCGCGGGTGAGGCGCGCCCCTCACTCCGCCGCCAGCGCCCGGAACTCGCCGGGCGTGGCGCCGGTCTCGCGGCGGAAGACCCGGGTGAGGTGCGCTTGGTCGGAGAACC